>NZ_JAVJRX010000189.1:0-32754 GCF_040219735.1 Coleofasciculus sp. G1-WW12-02
GACAAATGACAAATGACAAATGACAAATGACAAATGACAAATGACAAATGACAAATGACAAATGACAAATGACAAATGACAAATGACAAATGACAAATGACAAATGACAAATGACAAATGACAAATGACTATTTAGCTAATCAGTGGTTGCAGCAGGGAATTGAATACTTTAAAATTGGGCGCTACGGGGAATCGATCGCGAGTTTTGATCAGGCTGCCCAATTACACTCCCAGATACCGGAGGTGTGGTTCCATTGGGGAAATACTTTGTTTCATTTGGGATGGTTTGACGCGGCGTTGACGCACTATGAGAAGGCGATTACGTTGAAACAAAATTACTCAGAAGCCTGGTTTAATAAAGGAAATATCCTGTTTAAATTAGGACGTCTAGAGGACGCTTTAGTGAGCTATAATCAAGCGACGCAATTTAATCCTGATTTGGCAGTGGCTTGGGGAAATCGGGCAAGTACGCTGTATAACTTGGGACAGTATGAGGAGGCTTTAGCTAGTTGTAAACAAGCGACTAGCTGTCAACCGGATTACGTGCAAGCTTGGTATATGCAAGGGTTGGTGTTGATGAATGAGGGACGGAAAGAGGAGGCTTTGGCTAGCTTTAACCGATCCACCACTTTAAATCCTCATCATCTGGACGCTTGGAAAAATAAAGGTTGGGTACTGTTTAATTTAAACCGTTATACTGAGGCGTTAGACAGTTGGCAACAAGCGGTTTCGCTACAGCCCAATGATTACGAGGTGTGGTTTCAGCAAGGGAATACGTTTTATCGACTAGAACGTTTAGAAGACGCTTTAGCGAGTTATGCGAAAGCGGTTACATTACAACCAAATGCCCCAGAAGCCTGGAACAATCGGGGATTGGTTCTGTTTCATTTAACTCGCTATGCCGAAGCCTTGACAAACTGCGAAAAGGCAACTGAATTACGACCCAATTACCCAGAAGCCTGGTTTCATCGCGGTAATGCCCTGTTTAGCTTAGGACGTTTAGAGGATGCGATCGCGTCTTATGATCAAGCTTTGCAGCTTAAACCCGATGATTACGCCGCCTGGGGCAATCGAGGCAGTGCATTATATAATTTGGGACGGTATCGGGAAGCGGTTTCGAGTTGCCAGAATGCTACCTATTTCAATCCTGATTATGCTGAGGCGTGGTACATGCAGGGAATGGCGCTGATGCAGGGAGAACAACCCAACGCTGCGATCGCGTGTTTTGATAAAGCGACAACATTGAAACCCGACTATGCCCAAGCCTGGTTTTATCGGGGTTCTATGTTATTTCAATTAGGTCATTTAGCAGACGCGATCGCCAGTTGTCAGCAAGCGACGACAATTCAACCCGACTATGTAGATGCTTGGTATATTCAAGGTACTGCCTTAATGCAGTTAGAACGTCCCCAAGAGGCGATCGCCTGTTTGGATCGTGTGGTTGAATCCTACCCTGATCGCCCGGAGGCTTGGAAACATCGGGGAACGGTTTTGTGTCAGTTGGAACGCTTAGAGGAAGCGATTAACAGTTTTGATCGGGCAATTACCCTCAAGCCGGACTATTTCCAGGCGTGGTATAATAAAGGGTTAATCCTTATGCATTTAGACCGCCCAGAGGCTGCCATTACCACCTTTGATAACGCCCTAGAACTCCAACCGAAACTGTACCCCGCCTGGATAAATCGAGGCAATCTATTATTAAATGAAGGGCGCTGGGAAGCTGCGATCGCGAGTTATGATCAAGCCTTAGCCATTCAACCAAATTTTGCTGAAGCCTGGGCAAATCGAGGGATTGCCCTAGAAAGCGTCGGACGCTACCAAGACGCCTTAGAGAGTTATGATAAAGCCTTAGCCCTACAATCTGATGATCCCCAAACCTGGAATCATCACGGAGTTACCCTAATCCAGTTAGGACGTTACGAAGAGGCATTAATCAGTTTCAGCTACGCCTTAGACAATCAGCCAGATAACCCAGAAACCTGGAATAATCGCGGCTTAGCCTTGGATAATTTAAGGCGGTATGAAGAAGCCATGGTTTGTTTTGAACAAGCGATTGAATTAAAATCTGATTATGCCCAAGCCTGGAACAATCGCGGGTTAGCCTTACGGAATTTAGGACGAGAAGACGAAGCCATTCTTTCCTTTGATCAGGCATTAGAATTAAAACCAGACTATCCAGAAGCCTGGAATAATCGGGGTTTAGCCTTAAGAAATTTAGGACGAGAAGACGAAGCCCTAGCCAGCTTTGAACAAGCCAATAAGTAGGTGGGGACATATTACAGTTAACGGTGAGTAAATCGCTGCCCTTGAGAATCTATAGCGCTTCGCGCTGGTCTAATTACACTTTGTTTGTACGAACATCTCATCTGGACTCAGCCTCAGGTACGGGAGTTGTAAATACACCAGAGCGACTTGCTATAGCTGCGTTTATGTAAGGGTTTGAGATCTATTTACAAAACTTAATATAGGTAAACTTATTGCTACCGACCTACTTGTGAAGGATTAGATAAGTTTTTAGTGTATAATCAATAGTTCAAACCTCATGTTTTGAGCAAAACGATGAGATTTATCAATCCCAAAACTGATTACGCCTTCAAGAAAATATTTGGTTCCGCTGAAAGCAAAGACATTTTAATTAGTTTTCTCAATGCCTTGATTTATAACGGCAACTCTACCATTGAAGATTTAGAAATCATCAATCCCAACTTACTACCGAAAGTTGAGGGATTAAAAGATACTTACCTTGATGTCAAAGCTCAACTGAAAAACGGCACACTGGTGATCATTGAAATGCAAGTGCTGAATGTGCAATCCTTTGGGAAGAGAGTCTTGTTCAACGCCGCCAAAACCTATGGCTTTCAACTGCAAAAAGGAGAAGGCTACCGAATGCTTAAACCAGTCATTGCTCTAACCTTGACTGATTTTGAGATGTTCCCTGGTCGCCATCAGTTTACCTCCCGCTTCGTTTATCGAGAAGTATCCGATGGCTATGTTTATCCCGAAAACGATATTGAACTGATTTTTGTTGAATTACCCAAATTTACCAAAGAAATTGAAGAACTAGAAACGATTACTGATAAATGGATTTACTTTATCAAATCAGCGCGATCGCTCGATGAAGTTCCCACAAATATGGACAATATTCCGGAACTCCACCGAGCCTTTGAAATTGCCAATCAAGCCAACCTAACCCTCGAAGAACTAGAAGATTTGGAGCGTCGAGAAATGTTTATTTATGATCAGCAAGGAGCGGTTGCTCTGGGTCGTCAAGAAGGTCGTCAAGAAGGTCGTCAAGAAGGTCGTCAAGAAGGCAAAAAAGAAGAACAACGAGTTATTGCTAAAAAGCTACTCACCCTACTGGATGACGAAGCGATCGCGGTAACAACGGGATTAAGTCTGGAAGCCGTTCGAGAACTGCGCGAGAAAGAATCTGAGAATTTGTAGAACTAAGTACCTGGAAATAATGTTGTACTGTGTACTGTCCCTGAAATGCTCCCTAGTGCGATCGCGGATGACGAATGACGTAGCTTACTTCTTTTCGGGAGCGAGTATGACATAAGACATAAGACAAATAAACTTAAGAATTTAGAAAATCGGCATCAATTTCGGGTAAAGAAGGATTGATACTAATTCCAGAACCGAGTTCAAATCCGGCTGGGGTAGTTAGCCGAGGGCTAATTTGGCAATACCAGTGAACCTGGGGTTCTTCGGCTTTATAACGGGCAGCGGTATTAATAACATAATTATAATCAGGGTCATTTAGTTTTTTGTATAAGCGAGTCAGGACATTTTGGAGAATTAAAGCAAAATGTGTTTTTTCTATAGCGGAGATACTACCAAAATCTGCCTCATGTTCTTTTGGCATAATCCAAATTTCAAAAGGTACATCGGCGGCAAAAGGCACAAATGCCAGAAACGATTCATTTTCGGCAATCACTCGTCTGCCGTAATACCGTTCAAACTCTAAAATATCGCAGTAAACACACCGTTGCCATTGATCATAGTATCGCTGGGCTTCTTGTTCTCGCCAACGGATGTTTTGAGGAACCATACCTGTGACAATCATTTGAGAATGAGGATGACTCAACGATGCACCCGCTTTCATCCCATGATTGCGAAAAATAATTGCCATCATGTTTTTATGGACTTGCATGAGTGAGACGTAGCGCTTGTGATAGGTCTCAATCACAGTTTCTACGTCCTCAATTGACATTGTGGCAAGATCTTGATAGTGATCAGGACTTTCAATAATCACTTCATGTTGACCATAACCAGGTATCATTAAATAAATCCCTTTCTGAGATCGAGCTTTATCTTCACTGGGAGTTAATGCCGGAAACTTATTCAGTACGACCCGCGTTTGCCAGCCTTTGTGGTGTCGGCTTGGCATCTCCAGAACAATCGACTCAGATTTATGTTCATTGCCGGGACAAAAGGGACAATCTTGGGGTTTAATACCTAAAGATGGTTTTTGGCGACTCTTTTGCTGAAAATCCTGGGGACGCTTACGCCGAGTAGGTGCATAAATCACCCATTCTTGCGTTACCTTGTTGAGTCGGATTTGTCCGGATTGCATACTATCTAGACCTTATAATGTACTTTAATAATCGTTGTCCTATAGTTATCGATAGTCGTTCTGATCGGAATTTTGTCTGATGTCAACTCATCCATTTCGTCTATCTTTCATCATTCAGACCTCATTTGTCTGATGTCAACTCATCCGTTGCGTCCATCATTCACTATTCATCATTCAGACAATGTACATCGGCTTTCTTAACCCCCAGGGCAACTTTGACCCAGATGATAGGTATATTACAGAACATCCCGATTTTGGTGGTCAACTGGTTTACGTCAAGCAAGTCGCCCTCGCGATCGCGGCGCAGGGACACAGGGTTGATATTCTCACCCGTCAAATCATCGATCCAGAGTGGGAGGGGTTTGCAGAACCCTTTGATGCTTATTCCGGTGTAGAAAATGTCCGGATTGTCCGCTTACCCGCCGGACCCCAGAAATTTTTACGCAAAGAGTTACTCTGGACTCATCTGGTTCGAGATTGGGTACCCAATATTCTGAAATTTTATCAAGAACAGGGGGAAATTCCGGACATCATGACCGCCCACTATGCGGATGGGGGACTCGCGGGTCTATTAATTGAAGACCAAACAGGCGTACCCTTCACGTTTACCGCCCATTCCCTTGGCGCCCAGAAGATGGACAAATTAAACGTGACGCCAGAAAATTTGGCACAAATGAACGAGTATTACTTCTTTGGACGCCGCCTAGTGGTCGAACGCCTCAGCATGAATCACTCGGCACTCAACATTACCAACACTCGCCAGGAACGCTTCCAGCAATATAGTCATCCGGCTTATGGGGACGCCGTTGATGTCCATAATGATGCTCGCTTTGCGGTCATTCCACCGGGAGTAGACCCCGCTATGTTTAGTGCTGAGGTTCGCTCCCCCAAGGAAGATGCTACATACCAGTTAGTTAAAGATAAATTAGCGCGGGATCTTGCTGAGTCGCGGCGCGATTTACCCGTGATTTTGGCATCGAGTCGATTAGATCCCAAAAAGAACCTCTTGGGACTTGTCCAAGCTTTTGCTTACAGTCCAACCTTGCAAGAACGAGCCAATGTGGTGCTAATTACGGCTGGGTTGGATAATCCCCTACACGAGAAGGTGAAGGATGAACAAACAGAACACAAGGTGATATCACCAATCCGCCAAGTTGTCAATGACCATAACTTATGGGGCAAAATTAGCGCCTTTTGCGTTCCCGATCAACCCGCCCTAGCCGCAACCTATCGCTTTTTAGCCCAGCGCCGCTCGGTATTTGCCCTACCCTCTCTGTTTGAACCCTTTGGTTTAGCCCCCTTAGAAGCCGCCGCTGCTGGATTACCGGTCGTCGTTACCCAGAATGGGGGAATTACGGAAAGCTTGCATACAGACAATCAAGACTATGGCGTTTTTATTGACCCCGATGATCCGGCGGATATGGCGCGAGGATTGGAGCGGTTAATCTGTAATCAACCCGAATGGCAGAGTTTTTCTCAACGTACTCAGCAACTGGTATTAAATCACTATACTTGGGAGAGTACGGCTCAAGGCTATTTAAACCAAATTGAGCAGATTTTATCGTCACCCAAAACCAATCGTCGAGTACCGCGACTCCCGATTCATCCGTTCTTACGTAATCCCCAACCGGAAAACGATGTTTCTTTGGCTCAATTGAGTCAACTCTACTTTGGCATGATCACATAGTCAATTTAAATGTTCGTGAACACCAATGGGACTGAAAAGCTTGACTAACCGTTTCCATTAACCCCTTCTTTTCCCAAAAGGGGACTATAAGTTTATTTAATGGTTTGTATTGACAAATTTATTTTTTAGGAGGATAATATTAATAAGGTGTCTAGTCTCAACGTCCTTTAGGTATCTTCATTCAATTGTAAACAGAGATAGTTGAATGCAGGGTGCGAAGAATTATAAGACATGAAAATTGCATTAGTGCATGATTATCTGACCCAACGAGGAGGGGCAGAGCGGGTATTTGAACTGCTTTGTAACTACTTCCCAGAAGCAGACATATTTACATCACTATACGATCCGCAGCAAACCATTGAGTTAGGCGATCGCTTGGTAAACACCACGCAACTGCAAAACATTCCCGGCGCAACCAAGTACTTCCGACTCTTGGCTCCCTTCTACTATCCAGCGTTTCGGGCATTAGACCTGCAAGATTATGATTTAATCATTAGCAGCACCAGCAGCTTTGCCAAGGGCGTGCGGAAACATCCTGACGCTACCCATATTTGTTTTTGTCATAACGTTACCCGATTTCTCTGGGACACCCAAACCTACCTGCGGGAATACAAAGATTATCGACTCTATTCCCCTATGATTAAAAAAATCTTTAATCGGCTCAGAGAGTTCGATATCACCTACGCTCAGGAACCTGATCTATATGTTGCCAATTCAACCACAGTGGCTGAGCGCATTCAAACCATCTATGGGAAACCCGCACAAGTCATTCATTATCCAATTAACACCAGCAAGTTTATATTTGACGATCGCAAGGAGGATTATTTCTATGTTTCTTCCCGCATGATCAGCTACAAACGCATCGATATTATAGTGGAAGCCTTTAATTGGCTAGGGTGGACTTTACTGATTGCAGGGGAAGGACCCGAAAGAGAACGTCTTGAAGCCAAAGCACTGAACAATATTCGATTTCTAGGGTACGTGAGTGATAAGGAGCGCAAGCAACTCATGGCAAAAGCGCGGGGGGTGATTATTGCCGCCTTAGAAGACTATGGATTAGTTCCCATTGAAGCCAACGTCAGTGGTACTCCAGTGATTGCTTACGGTGCAGGAGGAGTCCTGGATACACAAATTCCAGGTAAAACTGGCATATTTTTCAACAAACAAACTCCAGAATCTATCCATGCCGCCTTAATTGAATTCAATCAACTAACATGGGATTATGCCCAGATTCGTCATTATGCTCTGAGTAAGTTCTCAGAAGCTGTATTTTTTGGCAAAGTGACCCAATTAATGCAGCAAATGTGTGGATTTAAACCGGATCATTCTCTGAATTTATCCATTCCCGTTGAGCAATCGTGATAGTGACATCAAATCATCCCCAGGGAGCAGATACCGATTTTGGTTACGGGCAACTGTTTGCCATCCTACTACGTCGGCGTTTTTGGTTTTTCGGTGTATTTTGTGGGGTTTTGGCGATCGCGATTCCTCTGTCGCTGACCAAAACGCTTACCTACCGGAGTTCCATGCAGCTATTGGTTGAGCCTTATTTTAAAGAAAATAATCAAAATAGACAACCGGCTTTTGAAGATCAGGTTAAGGACTCGAATCTAGAAGTAGACTATGCCACCCAGTTAAACCTGATGCGGAGTACTCAACTTTTGCAACAAGCCGTGGATTTACTCCACTCCCGATACCCAAACCTTGAGGTGGAAGCGCTTAAGGAATCGTTGACGGTTACCCGGAAGCAGGAGGGGAAAACAGAGACCAAGATTGTGCAAGTGGATTATACCAGCAATGATCCAGTTAAAACCCAAAACGTCTTAGAAGCGATTCAAAAGGTTTATCAGGAGTTCAGCCTCCAGCAGCAGCAACAACGCATCGCCGAAGGTTTAGCGTTTATCAATAACCAGTTACCCACGGCACGACAGAGCGTCAGCCAAGCCGAGCAAGCCCTAGAACAGTTTCGCCAAACCCAGAACCTGATTGACCCGCAGCAGCAAGCCACAACGGTAACAGAAAGGCTGAACATGATTAAGCAAGAGCGAGAGGCAATTAACGCTCAGTCACAAGAAACAAGGGCGCGTTATCAGGAACTACAACAACAACTGGCACGTTCTCCCCAAAAGGCACTCACCGCTTCCCGCTTAAGTGAGTCATCCCGTTACCAAACCCTGCTGGATGAACTGCAAAAGACAGAACTCGCCTTAGCAGAGCAACGGGTGAGATTTACCGATGCCGAACCCAGTGTACAGAACCTGCTGAAACAGCGTCAGCGCCAGCAGGAACTGTTGCAAGCAGAAGCCAATCGGGTATTAGGAGAAGTGCGAGTAGAAACAACAGAAAGCTTAGAGAAAGCTGGACAGTTGGGAGATACAGACTTGAATCTTTCGCGCCAGCTTGTGGAAGCCAAAACATCTCTGGAAGCCCTAGAAGCAAGGGATCAGAGTTTGGCACAAACTCAGCAGCAACTCCAAGGGCAACTCAGTCGCTTTCCCCAACTGATAGCGGAGTACGAACGCCTGCAACCCGAAGTGCAAGTTGAACGCAATACCCTGCAAAAACTCGTCGAAGCCCGACAGGAGTTAAGCATTGAAATCGCTAGGGGGGGATTTAAATGGCAAGTGGTGGAAGCTCCCCAGTTGGGCAAGAAAATGGGACCTAACACGAAGCAGGATTTGATGTTGGCTGTGGTGGTTGGGTTTTTCTTGGGTGGAATGGCTGCTTTTGGACGGGAAGCGCTAGATGATGCCGTGCATACCTCAGATCAGTTGAAGCAAAAGGTGGCACTGCCTTTATTTGGTATCTTGCCCCAGTTGCCTCAAATAAACTCCAATGGACGGCTGATACACTTTCCCTTCAGTAAGTCACCCACTCCTGAACCGGAAACGCTCCCCATGCTGCAATCTTTGCCCTTGCGGGAATCGTTAGATCTGATCTATAAACATATCCAATTTCTAAATGCTGATGCCATACTCAAGTCTTTGGTTGTCACCTCCGCCCTACCTGGTGAGGGGAAGTCCACGTTTGTATTGGGTTTAGCATTTAGTGCCGCTCGCTTACACCAGCGGGTACTCTTAGTTGATGCGGATTTGCGCCGTCCAACACTGCACCAACAGCTTCACTTGTCTAATGATCAAGGACTGGCAACCCTACTTGCTGATCAAACCCTAGAGTTCGAGCCGCAACAGCTTTCCCTATTCGGTGTCGAGATTGAGGTGTTAACGGCTGGACCAACGCCACCCGATCCGGTTAAGTTACTCGGTTCTCGACGAATGAAGCAATTAATGGCAACCTTTGAACAGCGTTATGACTTGGTTTTACTTGATACTCCGCCAGTTCTGGGCATTGTCGATGCCATGCAAGCGGCTTCCTTTTGTCGGGGTGTGGTATTAGTTGCCCGCTTAGATCGGGTGACACAATCAGAATTGATGGAGGCAACCAATCTGCTCAGTCCCTTAAACGCGATCGGTGTGGTGGCAAATGGTGCTAGTAGTTATACCAATCGTTATGTTGCTTATGCTCAGCAGAGTAAAAGTCAATTACTAGAGCTTAACTAGGTATTATTGCTTATTGGGTAGTGGCTGGACTATCGGACATAGGACACCGATTCCTTTTATTAATTCGCCCGCATCTAAGGGTTACTATAGTGCGTTTCAATGAGTTAAATAGTTTTGAAATAGCAAGTCTTGCTGGGCAAGGTTTTCCGTATCATCTGTTTTCATGAATCATTGAGACGGGCTATAATTCCAGATGTTCTTCATTGAATTTTCATCGAGGCTTCATCGAATCTTTACAATACACTGAAGCAAAAATGTTTTTATTCAATTAAGATTATTATACGAGCGAAATAAAAACGTTTTTCTGTCGGCAAGTGCCAAGAGGGTCATCTACTTATAAATACTCATGATCAACTCCCAAGTTGTATTTAAGACTTCAACTTTTACTCACCAGCAAAAGACAGAACGTTGTCCACACTCGTGTATGCTGAAGTGGCGACAGGATAAATTGCTGGTCAGGCGCACAGATGTAGCCAACCAACCTTGTCTGAGTACACTTGAGAATGAGCAACGGTTAACTGAATGTTTAAAACGTTCCCCAGTCAAACTCGTTTCCTTAGATTACGAACTAGGAGAGACTCAACTCAATCGTTGGGCGGATGCTTGTGAGCAAGCGGGGAAGCCCGTCTTTCTGCGAATTCCTTCGCTTCGGGAATTACCGAGAAAGCGCCGTCCCCTAAATTGGTTTCTCAAGCGTATCCTTGATGTACTTGCTGCTTCTTTTTTATTACTTGTGTTGAGTCCCATCCTGCTGCTATTAGCATTTTTGGTTCGCATGTCCTCGCCAGGACCGATTTTCTTCAAGCAATGGCGGATTGGGAAACGAGGCAGGTTTTTCCGGATTCTCAAGTTTCGCACCATGGTGGTGGATGCGGAGAAGCAGCACCATCAAGTGATGGGTGATATGCCAGGATTACACAAGCGCGAAGATGACCCCCGTGTGACCCCTCTAGGGCGTTGGATGCGAAAGTATAGCTTGGATGAATTAACCCAATTAGTTAATGTGGTACGGGGTGAACTCAGCTTAGTTGGACCCCGCCCCTGGGCTTTGTATGATGCTGTACGGCTGAGCCCTGAAGGAAGGCGACGGTTGAATGCACGACCTGGAATCACGGGAAGTTGGCAGGTAGAAGCTAGGTCAACTCTGCTGGATTTAGAAACAGTTAATCATTGGGATCTCGACTATCTCCGTCGTTGGTCAGTGCGGCAGGATCTGATGCTGCTGTTGAAAACAGTTCCCAAGGTACTCTCAGGTTTTGGCGCTTACTAGATGAGGCGGGCTGCAACTATTCACCCGTAAAAAACTTGACCCTGCGTCTGTTGTCGTCTTGAATGTTTTTGCTAGCATCGAGCGGCTCCCAACCTAACTCTAGTCTAACCCTGCTGTTCATCAAATACCCATGCCCCTAAAGGTTCCTAACCCAATCCGCAATTTCCTGAAAACCACAAAATTTTGGCAGGATAATGCTTTTATATTTCGGGAGTTTAAAAACTTTCGCCGAATTGCTGTTCTGGCTGTGGTGTTTACATTACTGGCGGCAATTTTTGAAGGATTCGGAGTTGGGTTTATCCTTTCCTTCTTGCAAAGTTTTACCAGCCCAGAGGCTGAGCCAGTTAAAACGGGAATTGAGTGGCTTGATGTTTGGGTATTAGCTGTCAATGCACCCGCTAGGGAACGACTCTATCGGGTCTCTGCTCTGATTTTACTGGTTACTTGGCTGCGATGTGGGTTGACCTACTTAGGACTGGTTTATAGTAAGATTGCTCAGATTAATCTCATTGATGGGCTGCGAAAGCAAATGTTTGAACAGCTTCAAGGATTGAGTCTGAGATATTTTTCTAAGACTCGTTCGGGTGAACTGCTCAATAGTTTAACGACTGAGATTGAGCAAATTAAACAGTCTTTTGAGGTGATGGCTTTTCTGTTTACTCGGGGTTCAACCCTAGTCGCTTATATCATCTCAATGGTGTTGATATCCTGGCAACTGACGATCATTTCCTTGATGTTGTTTACGCTGCTTTCCGTTGGAGTATCAACATTGATTGCTCGGGTACGAGAAGCCAGCTTTGAACGGTCAAAAGCCAATGGAATGTTTGTCGCCACAGCAGTTGAATTTATCAGCGGAATTCGCACGGTTCACGCCTTTGCTACCCAGGATTTTGAACGCAGGCGTTTTTATGGTGCTAGCTCAGAAATTGTCAATACGATGACTAAAATCGTGAAAGCGAGTAATTTGGTCGGGCCGCTTTCCGAGGGGATGTCCATTACAATTATTATTGGGATGTTGCTGTTTGCTGTTACGACGTTTATTCCCAATAATCAGCTACAACCCGCTTCATTTTTGACGTTCTTATTTGTCTTGTTTCGCCTAATGCCCATTGTGCGTCAGTTCAATGGAACTCGAGCAAAACTTGGTGATTTTCAAGGGTCACTGAATAATATCAAAGAGTTACTCAGGAGTGACAATAAACCCTATTTTAAAGATGGAACCGTTCAGTTTCAAGGCTTACAACGAGGGATTGAGTTTGTCGGTGTAGATTTTGGGTATGAGGCGGATAATCTTGTATTACATAACGTTACGCTAACCATTGAACGAGGAAAGACTACTGCTTTGGTGGGGGCGTCTGGTGCGGGTAAAACCACCTTAGCGGATCTAATTCCCCGATTCTATGATCCAACACAGGGAAAGGTTTTGTTGGATGGCATCGATTTGCGGGAATTTGACATTAATTCTTTACGTCGTCGGCTAGCGATTGTTAGCCAAGACACGTTTATTTTTAATACATCAGTTCGCAATAATATTGCTTACGGCACAGAAGCAGCCGATGAGACTGCCATTCGGGAAGCGGCTCGTTTAGCCAATGCCTTGGAGTTTATCGACGAAATGCCCGAAGGGTTGGACACCCGTTTAGGCGATCGCGGAGTAAGGTTATCAGGGGGACAACGACAACGGATTGCGATCGCGCGAGCTCTGCTGCGTAACCCAGATATTCTGATTCTGGATGAAGCCACGAGTGCCTTAGACTCGGTGTCAGAGCGGCTGATTCAGGAGTCATTAGAGCAACTTTCAGTGGGACGAACCGTGATTGCGATCGCTCATCGGTTATCGACGATTATGCGGGCGGATAAAGTTGTGGTGCTTGAGCAAGGGCAGATTGTGGAACAGGGAGGATATCAGGAGTTGTTGGAGAAGCGGGGTAAGCTTTGGAATTATCACCAAATACAACACGAATTGGGGCAAGTCAGATAGGAGATCAGGTGTTTTATGGTACTTCCTAATTTTTTGATTATCGGTGCGGCTAAAGCGGGAACTAGCTCTCTCTATTACTATCTCCAACAACACCCGCAAATTTATATGAGTCCGGTTAAAGAACCCAAATTCTTTGCCTTAGAGGGGGAACCCCTTGATTTTCAAGGTCCGGATCAAGGAATAAATCGAACCTCTAGAACCAGTTTTGCTGCCTACAGCGAACTGTTTCAGGATGTGTCCGATGAGATTGCGATCGGTGAAGCGTCCCCGATCTATCTTTACAGCCCTAAAGCAGCAACAAAGATAAAGCACTACCTCCCCAATGTAAAGCTCATCGCCATCCTGCGTCATCCCGTTGATCGGGCTTTCTCAAGTTTTGCCCACTTAGTTCGAGAAGGCTATGAAACCCTTTCCTTTGCCGAGGCTTTAAGAGAGGAGCCAATCCGGATACAGCAGAAATGGGCACCCCTTTTTTACTATAAGCAAAAAGGATTCTATTATGATCAGCTCAAGCGCTACTATGATATATTTGAGCGATCGCAGCTCAAACTCTACCTTTATGAAGAGCTGGCGGCAAACTCAACGGCTGTCGTCCAAGATATTTTTAGATTTCTGGGTGTACATGATACATTTACCCCTGACTTAAGTCGAAAAAATATATCGGGCGTTCCTAAAAGTAGGCTACTGTATTCTCTGTTTAATCGAGACAACCCGATCAAGTCGGCGTTTAAACCGTTTTTACCGGAACAGCTCCGTCGAAATATTGCGGAAACGTTTGATAAACAAAACTTGGGAGCTAAACCTATTTTATCGCCAGAGGAGCGCCAAGACTTGATGAAACTATACAAAGAAGATATTTTAAAGCTTCAAGACCTGATTAAACGAGACCTTTCTGACTGGATAACATGAATAACTTTTTGTGCTGAATCTAAAAAATGCATCTAATAATGATTAAGCGTTTAAAGACTAAATATCCACTATTGACTATTCGTACATTAGCTTTAGTAATTTGTACGGCTATATTAGTGATTGGCATTAACTATATCGTTGGGCAACCTGCCAATGAAGAATTAAATCTTTCTACAGAAAATAAAACCTGGTTTACTTCCCGTCCTTTACGAACCCATGAGTTTAGATTATTTGATTTAGGCGTTGTTGATGTTAATTCTGACCAAAATTTAGATATCTTCACGTCTAATCATAATCATGGTCAGTTAATCTTGCTGGGTGAAGGCAATGGAGAATTTACCAAAAATAGGATATCGTCGTTGCGACTGGATCAAGACTACGATTTTCCTGGTCTGGAATATTCGGGAACTGAGCCTAAAATTAGTAAACCAGGTATCTATATTTACTGGAAAGACAGAAGCTTAATTATAAAAAACAATAAAAACAATAATTCAATTCAAGGAAATATTAAATTATCTTCTCCCCTAAACATCAAAGAAAACAAGCAATTTGATGTCAATGTCACCGAAGAGAAACTTGCTTCCGGAGCCATTGTGTCAACCTTGGAATTTGAAAGTGAAAACAAGGACAGTAAACTCGTCTTTACACCTCATAACGTTAGCCTGCCGATCACGTTCCAGCTAGATAATGAACTTCCTCTAGATAGCGTGTTTGTCGGCAATCAATTTGTAAATCCCAAGTCCCACGAATTCTCCCTATATCTAAGAGACCGTCACGGTATGGCTTGGGCAGACTATGATGCAGAAGGCATGGTTGATGTTTTTATTGTGCGCGGGGGGCTCAAGGGGAGAATGGATAAAATTCCGGAGAGGTTCAGCGATGAATTATTAGTTGATCCGGGTAACCAAACTTTTCAAGATATTACTGCTCAATCAGGAATTGTCAAGGATGGCTGTCCAGCTTTACAGACGGCTTGGGTAGATTTTAATGCAGATAATCGTCTCGACATTTACACGGTATGCTATCAAGCGGCTGGTCGAACGGCTACGTTTCCCAATCAGCTTTACCGTCAGGATTCTGATGGTAAGTTTGTGAACGTGGCTAGCCAAACTAATCTGGATTTTCCTAACATGGGAATCTTTGCCTGGTTAGATGCGGATAGAGATAGAGATATTGATTTATTTTGGGTCGATGAAAAAGCGTTTTGGTTATATGTCAATGATTCTGGACAATTTAAACCTCAGTTAATTGGTTCAAATCCCGGAAGTGTGATTGAGAGATTTGAGGATAGCAATAAATTGACAGTTGCTGACTATGATGCAGATGGCGATTTAGATGTATTTTTTGCCTCACCCAACGCCAATGCCTTATTAATCAATAATCGCGGGACTTATGAAGTGGTTGAACCCCAGCAAGTCGGACTCCCAACTCAAGCTTTGACGGCTAACTGGGTAGATTACGATAACGACGGTTTAACCGATTTACATCTAATACCTGGTGGGTTATATCGCCAAGATCAAGACCACAAATTTACAGCCACTCAGATGCTAGAAGTGAAATCCCCTGAATTACTGGAGTCCCGCGCCACTTGGCTTGATGCCGATAACGATGGCGATCGCGATTTACTTTTAGCCACACGGTATCACGATTCTATCCTGAATCGGTTTGTCAAAAAAGTATTTTCCCAATCCGCTTTACCCTCATTCTGGCAAGTAAAGCTGTATTCCAATATCGGTGCGACAAATCATTGGCTGCAAGTTCAACTCATTGGACCACCTAAAAATCGCCAAGCCATTGGTTCTCATGTTGAAGTGGTTACGTCTGACGGGGTTCAAGTTCAAGCCGTCGGTCAAGCGGAAGGGTCGCACTTTTCTCAGGGACATTATCGGTTGTACTTTGGGTTAGTTCAAAGTGATCAAGTAGACTCAATCAAGATAGTTTGGTCTGATGGTGAGTTGCAGGAGATTAAAAATCTGCCCATTGATCAGTTGTTAACGATCGAAAAAGCTTAAGGAGAGAATCGAAATGGTAATGCCTAATTTTCTAATTATCGGTGCGGCTAAAGCTGGAACCAGTTCGCTTTATTCTTACTTAAAGCAGCATCCTCAGATTTACATGAGTCCGATTAAGGAACCGAGATTTTTTGCCTTAGAAGGTGAGACCCTTGATTTTCAAGGTCCAGCACAGGGAATAAATAGTCGTTCAGTGACTCAGATTGAGGACTATTGCCGCCTTTTTCAGGGTGTTACCAACGAGATAGGGATTGGTGAGGCGTCTACATTGTACCTGCACAGTCAGAAGGCGATCGCACGGATCAAGCACTACATCCCTAAGGTTAAATTAATCGCCATTCTTCGCGATCCAGCCGAGCGAGCTTTTTCTAGTTATCTGCATTTAGTTCGGGATGGTTACGAGACGCTTTCTTTTGCCGAGGGACTGGAAGCAGAAGAAAGCAGAATCAGAGAGAAATGGCAGCCGCTTTGGTATTATAAGCAGCGAGGATTTTATGCCGATTGGATTAAGCAATATTTTGAAGCGTTTGAACAAGATCAGATCAAAATTTACCTGTATGATGATTTGGTAGCTGACACAAGTGCTGTGGTAAGGGATATTTATCAGTTTCTGGGTGTTGATAATGACTTTACACCAGAATTTACGAGAGAGAATGTATCAGGGATTCCAAAAAATAAGGTTTTACAAACAATTATTACTAAAGAAAATCCGATTAAATCGGTGCTTAAGCCTTTACTGCCTAAAATAATCCGTCAAAGCATTAACCGAAGTATAACCCAGAAAAATTTGGGCAAAAAAACAATTCTAGACTCTGACATCAGAAAAAAATTAGTTGATATGTATAAACCAGATATTGTAAACCTTCAAACCCTTCTGGGGCGAGATTTGGCTAAGTGGATGAAGTAGTTGAGTGGCTTAGAAGTATTGAGATGAAGTTTTGATGAAGTTTAAAGATTTACTTGATTTTTATTTTTTCAAAGAGTTAATATATAAAACAAGCTATAACTGAAAATTAATTTCTCAGGATTATGTGTGTAATTTGTGATTTATTATATTCCAATCTTGATCCCGACACCTCTTTTGAGCAAGATCAATTCCCAGGAGAGCAAAATTTACTAAATCAGTCACTTCTAGAAATAGTGGCACCGAATCAGGACGTGGAAACGAGTAGCACAACTCCCACAGAAGATAGTTCGATATCTGCTACTACTATTCGTTTTGAAGAAGTCACCAATGAAGCTGGAATATCTTATGCCGGACTGACTTATGGTTCAGCTTGGGGTGATTTCAACGGAGACAGTTTTCCTGACCTGTGGGTTAATAATCACTTTAATCATCCTGGGATTTTATATCTAAACCAGAAAGATGGCACTTTTACTGATGCTACCTCTACCGTCTTCTTGCTAGAAGAATTAACAGCAGGTTCAGGACTAAGCTCTGATCATCATGGAGCAACATGGGTAGATTTTGATAATGATGGAGATCAGGATTTATTACAGCTTGTTGGTTCGCCGACAACTGAACCGAATTTATTATTTGTTAATGAGGGAGGTGTACTCAGAGATCGGGCGCCAGAATTAGGTCTAGCTTACGCCAGCGCCAAGGCACAAGGTCCTATTTGGTTTGATTTCGATAACGATGGTTTGCTTGACCTTTTCCATGGCTCCACCAAAAGATCGGATGGTCTTGACCCCACGACAGTTTTTCGCCAAACCAGTAATGGTTTTGAGAATGTTGGTTCGATTGTTGTCCCCGGACTTGAATCAGAGACTGTAAAATTTGGTATTTTATCCGATCTTTCAGGAGATGGGAATTTAGATCTCGTATTGCCCCAAAACAAAACAATTTTCGATACGACTTCCACACCGTTTACAGACATAACGTCAAGTCTCTTATCAAGTACACATTTACTCTCAGGTAGTGATGTCGTTTCGGCTGACTTAAATGGTGATCTGCTGCCAGATCTATATTTGACAGGTAGAGGGGCGCAAGCAGAGTTGGGTCAAGTGACACCTAACGATATTAGCGTATTTTTTCGATCAAATGGCGACGAGAAAGGTGTCCAATTCAACACCACTGGAGAGGTTACTTTTAAATTTGCCTTAGCGTCCGCTGATAAAATTTTCATCGGCTCTAATGGTTTTAATCCTACTCCCGTTGACAACTTTAGTGAATTTACTTTATCTCCAGATGATCCAAATGTAGTCGGTATTTATCCTCATACTCCTGGTGTTGCTCAAGGAGTTTACATTGGCTATGATGCCAGCTTACAGCGTTGGCAAATATTTAACTCAATCAATCGAGAAGCTATTCTTGTTGAAGCGACTCAGCCGATTTCGGAATTGACAGCTATTGGTTTTAATCCAAATCCTTCTTTCCCATCCGACCGACTACTGATCAATACAGATCAAGGATTAGTGGATGTCAGTAGCGAAGCTGGTATCAATAACATTAATAGTGCTGGCAACAGCGTAACGGCTGGCGATTTTGACAACGATATGGATGTAGACCTCTATATTGTTGCCACCGGGTCAGCTTTAAACCGGGAAAATATCCTGCTTGAGAATCAAGGGGATGGCACATTTATTCCGGTGTCAAATGCCGGGGGAGCCGCTGGTTCGGCGTTGGGGTTGGGTGACTCAGTAACGGCGGCTGACTATGATCTCGATGGTTTTCTTGACTTATTCGTCACTAATGGTTTTGTGGAAGGCACACCATTGTTCAGTGATAAAGGTCCCCACCAGCTTTTCCGCAACCAAGGTAATGGCAATAACTGGCTTCAAATTGACCTGGAAGGCACAGTCTCAAACCGAGACGGAATAGGGGCACGAATATTCGTGACCAGTGGAGGCGTGACCCAACTGCGTGAACAATCTGGAGGAATTCATAAGTGGGCGCAAAATCACCAGCGTATCCATTTTGGACTCGCTGAGAATACCCAAGTGGATTTATTAGAAATTCACTGGCCCAGTGGGATTGTTCAACAACTGGAAAATATTGCGGCGAATCAATTAATTACAGTTTTAGAAGCAGATAACAGCGGGGCAAATACGGCTCCAATCGCCATAGATGACGATGTAACCACTAATGAAAATACACCTGTCAATATTGATGTGTTGAGTAACGATAGCGATGCTGAGGCAGATGTACTGTCGCTGAGTATCGTTACCCCTCCAAGCAACGGTACTGCCGTAGTTGATGACAACGATACCCCTGATGATTTGAGCGACGATTTTATCACCTATACTCCGGCTGTAGATTTCACAGGTACTGATCAATTTGTGTATCAGGTTGATGATCTCCAGAGTACAGATACCGCCACGGTCAACCTGACAATTAACCCGCTCAGCAACACTTCTATCCGTATCGAAGCTGAAGACTACGCATCTGGTGGTCAGGGTATCAGTTATTATGACACCACGAAAAAGAATTTTGGCGGTGCTTATCGCAATGATCAAGTGGATATTGAAACCACATCTGATGTAGGTGGAGGTTACAACATTGGCTGGACTGACGCTGGAGAATGGCTAACCTACAACTTCACTGTACCAAAGTCCGGTCTATACAATTTAGTGGCTCGTGTCGCCAGTGGCAAGCATGGCATTCACCGTTTCAATGTCACAGTTGATGGGCAAACCACGACCCTTGAGTTTGACAAAACAGGCGACTGGCAGTCCTGGCAAAATGTAGTTGCCGAAGGTCTGAATCTTTCGGCTGGTTCTCAACAGTTACAACTGGATATCATCAATGGAGATTTTAATCTTAATTATCTGGAATTTATACCGACTCTAGAAGATAACACGATAAATGGTACGGCTGGTGATGATAATCTTAACGGTACGGCTGGTGATGATATCATCAACGGCTTTAATGGCAGGGACATCCTCAAGGGAGCAGATGGTAAAGACATCCTAAATGGGGGCGATAAGCGGGACGTGCTTCATGGCGCTGGTGGTGAGGACATCCTCAACGGCGATGCTGGCAATGATAACCTGAATGGGGGGTTTAGTGATGATATTCTCAATGGTGGTTTAGGAAATGACTTACTTATTGGTGGGTTCGGCAATGACACGCTTACCGGAGGTGAAGGTTCTGATAGATTCCGTTTTTTCCGAACAACGGATGGAGTAGACACGATTACTGACTTCTCTGTGGCGGATGACGAAATTCAGGTCAAGGGGGAAAAGCTGGGCGGTGATCTAGTAAAAGGTGTTCTTAGCGCAGAACAGTTTGTCCTGGGAACCACAGCGTTAGATAGCGAGGATCGCTTTATCTATGACCAAAGTACAGGTAATCTCTTCTTTGATATCGATGGCGCTGGCGGTAGTGACCAAAGATTGCTAGCAACTTTGTCCAACCAAGCCAATATCAGTTTTGCCGATATTGTGGTTTTTTAAGTAATACCTTAATAGAGGGAATATTGTCAGCTATGGACATGGACTATAATGTCATTTTAGGTTGTCCCCGATCAGGAACAACTTTTTTACTCGATTCTCTAAAACCTTTACCTCATTCAGAATGTATTTCTGGGCATTTACTGCCGATTGTCATTCCCCACCTGATCAATCGTGACCTCTGTCCCGAAATTTATCAATCACTTTTGACGGGATTTGAGTTCTCTTTGATCGATTTTATCGAATCGATCTCCGAAGAACGAGTCTCGGCAATCCACAGATGGCTAACTCAGTCAATGGGGACAACAGAACTGATTCAGGCGTTGCAACGAAAACGAGTCATCGAACGGATCATTTATAAAGAGCCTTTTCTCAGTTTTGCCCCAGAATTTACCTACAACGCTTTACCCAATTGTCGCATTGTCCATATCTACCGCGATGGTCGGGATTGTGCCGATTCTCTCATCCGAAAATACGATGTGTTGACGGATGAAAAGCTAACCAACTTGCGGACAGCCGAAGCCCCCCTCGGTCGTAAATATGATCACCGTTATGTTCCCTGGTGGGTTGACCAAGGTTTAGAAGCAGAATTTCTGGCGGCTACACCTTATGTAAGAGCTATCTGGATGTGGAAAGAAATGGTGCGTCGCTGTCATGAGTTCTTTTGTCGTCCCGATATCATTGCCAGTAACCGGGTCTTGTTATTGAAATATGAAGACTTAGCTCGTGATCCAATTCACTATGGAGAAGCCGTTGTTGCTCATTTTGGCTGTAGCCTGAATAATCAGTTGCGCCAGAAATTTAAGCAAGCCAGAACCAGCTCAATCAGCATCTATAAACGACGCGATCGCGTCGAAATTGCCGCAGCCGAACAAATTGCTAAGTCCGAACTGGCGCTTTATGGTTATTTATAGGGCTAAGTCAAAACATCAGTGTTCACTGTACCCGGTTATGAACGATGATAATGCCTAATTTTCTGATTATTGGTGCAGCCAAAGCGGGAACGACGTCCCTCTATTCCTACTTAAATCAGCATCCCCAAGTTTATATGAGTCCAGTGAAAGAACCCCGGTTTTTCACCCCAGAGCTTTATAGCATTTACAATAACGGGGTGAGAGATAATGGGCGAAGAACGGCTTTGACTTTAGAACAATATTGTCAACTCTTTCAAGGGGTTTCGACTGAAATCGCTATTGGGGAAGCGTCTACTGAGTATCTCTATATTCCTAAAGCGCCGGAACGGATTAAAAGCCATATCCCCAAGGCTAAACTCATTGCCATCCTTCGCAATCCGGTAGAGCGAGCGTTTTCGGCGTTTCTCTATCAGTTTCGAGATGGCGTTGAAACTCTGACGTTTCAGCAAGCCCTTCAAGAAGAAGAAAAGCGGATTAAAGCTGGGTTTCGACCCGGATGGCACTACAAACAAGTGGGATTTTATTACAGTCAGATTAAAGGATATTTGGATTGCTTTGATCCAGAACAGATTAGAATATATTTGTATGATGATCTAGCATCAGATAGCTTGAATGTTGTTCAAAATATCTATAATTTTTTAGCCATAGATGATACTTTTATTCCAGATTTCAAGCGAGAAAACGTATCAGGGATTCCTAAAAGAAGATGGTTACAGAACCTGTTTACTAAAGATAATCCGCTCAAATCAGCGTTTAAACCTTTATTTTCCGAGGAATTACGTCTCGCGATTCGCGAGAGGGTTAAAAAACAAAATTTAGGAGCGAAACCTATTCTCTTACCTGAGATTCGTCAGGAGTTGATCGAAGTTTATCGAGAAGATATTGAGAAGCTGCAAACGCTTATACAGCGAGACCTGTCGGCTTGGCTGAAATAGACTAATAGTTCTGTAATCGCTGAGGGGGAGCAGAGGGAGCTATGTAGAGACGTTGCATGCAACGTCTGGGAGCAGGGGAAGAGGATTATCAATGAACAATCAACAATGAACTATGAACAATCAACAAATGACAAATCTATTATGAAACTTGGTATTGTTACCCATAGTGTGGATAAAGGCGATGGTCAAGGCAGAGTTAATTATGAAGTGGTCAAAGAAGCGATCCGTCTCGGTGATCATGTCACCCTCATCGCCAGTCAGATTGCGCTCGACTTGCAGCAAAATAGTCAGGTTCAGTGGATTGATATCTCTGTCAAGAAATTCCCCACAGCATTGCTACGAAATCTGGTTTTTTCCTGGCGAAGTGCTGAGTGGTTAAGCAAACACCGGGATAAACTGGATGTGGTCAAAGTTAATGGTGCGATCACGAGTAGTCCCGGAGATGTTAACGCCGTGCATTTCGTCCACAGTTCCTGGCTGCGATCGCCTGTGCATACTTGGCGCATCCGTCGTGATCTCTATGGGTTCTATCAGTGGCTTTACACGAAGCTAAATGCTGGGTGGGAAAAACAGGCATTTGTCCAAGCTAAAGTGGTTGTGGCGGTTTCACAAAAGGTTAAGCAGGAACTGGTAGAGATGGGAATCCCACCCCAGTCTATTCAGGTGATCTTAAATGGGGTTGATTTGCAAGAGTTTTGTCCGACACGGCGCGATCGCACTCCACTTGGGCTTCCCGAAGGCGTTACCCTGGCGTTTTTTGCTGGAGACATCCGCACCCCTCGAAAAAACTTAGATACGGTGCTGCACGCCTTAGTCGAGGTTCCTGAGTTACACCTAGCCGTTGCTGGAAGTACAGCCGGAAGTCCCTATCCTCAGCTCACCCAAAAACTGAATCTAAGTCAACGAGTTCATTTTCTCGGCTATCGTACAGATATTGCCGAAATCATGAACGCTGTGGATTTATTTGTGTTTCCCTCGCGATATGAAGCTTGCACACTTGTGTTGCTCGAAGCTATGGCGTCTGGACTCCCCGTGATTACCGCCGCCACAGCAGGCGGTGCAGAAATTGTTACCCCAGATTGTGGCATCGTTTTATCTGATCCGGATGATACACAAGCGTTGATCCAAGCCCTAAAAATCCTCACAAGAACACCAGAAAAGAGAAAACAAATGGGTCAATCTGCCCGCACTAAAGCGGAGCAACATAGTTGGGCGAATATGGCACACCGTTATATTAAATTATTTAAATCATTAGGTTATGATTAATCTTTAGTTTATGATTCTTTAGCTTAATAAAACTATTTAAAAATATATTAATGATTATCACCGTTACTATACCAACATATCGCCGTCTGCCAGACCTAAAACGCTGTCTGGAGGCGCTGCAAAACCAAACCCGACCCGCCAATCAAGTCTTGGTGATTATCCGTAACACTGATACGGAAACTTGGCAATTCTTTGAAACCTTTGACCCTAACTTTCTGCCACTGCGTACCGTGAAGGTAAAGGTGCCAGGAGTCGTAGCTGCAATGAATGCAGGTCTTGAGGTTGCCCAGGGAGATATCATTGCCTTTACCGATGACGATGCGGCTCCCCATACCGATTGGTTGGCACGAATTGAAAATCATTTTTTGTCTGATCAGCGCATTGGCGGTGTCGGGGGGCGCGACATGATTTATTACCACGGTGAACTATGGACAACTGAGACAAAGCAGGTTGTTGGTCGCCTCCAGTGGTTCGGACGCTTAATTGGCAATCATCATATTGGTGTCGGTGCAGCCCGAGACGTTGATATTTTTAAAGGAGTTAATATGAGTTTTCGCCGGAATGCAATTAAAGCGTTACGTTTTGACGAAAGAATGCGCGGGACAGGGGCACAGGTAGACTTTGAAGTTCCCTTTTGCTTGACATTGAAACGCAACGGCTGGAAGCTGATCTACGATCCCAATGTTGTCGTTAATCACTATCCAGCACCGCGTTTTGATGAAGACCAACGCTATCAATTTAATGCCGTTGCATTAACCAATGCTGTCCATAATGAAACCTTAGCGTTGTTAGAACATTTGCCACGTTTACAACAGATTATTTTTATAATATGGGCAACTTTAGTAGGAACTAGAAAGTCTCCCGGTCTTGTGCAATGGTTGCGATTTTTACCCAGTCAAGGTTCTTTAGCCGGACAAAAATGGTTAGCGTCTATGCAAGGACGGTGGCAAGGGTGGTTAACATGGCAAGGGTCAAGGATTGGAAGCGTAGTTAAATCAAAACCTTGAGATACTTTGACGTGGGAGATATTCAGTGAGCGATAGACCACTACCTTCAAGCTTTCGACTGGAGTTGCAACCCGCGCCCGCTTGGATAGCTATCTTAGCACTCGTCTTTTTCTGTGCGTTGTGCATTTTAGCCGGTGCTGGCAAAATACTCAACCTTGCTTTTCCAGTAGGGGCTTTCGCCGTCGGCTTGTTCCTATATTTTCGCTATCCAGTTCTTTACATTGGTTTTAGTTGGTGGATGTGGTTTTTGACACCCTTTGTCCGTCGCTTAGCTGATTATCGGAGTGGCTTTAGCAATCCCAGCCCGATTCTGTTAGCCCCTTTCCTGGTGACGTTAATTACTCTAACAACCCTTTGGCAAAACCTTCCCAAAACTCATCGCCAAGGTAGCTTACCTTTTGTTCTATCGATTGCTGGTATATTCTATAGCTTTTGCGTGGGATTTATTTCAAAGACTCCCGTTGCAGCTTGCCTCGCATTGTTAGAGTGGCTAGCACCAGTACTGTTAGGGTATCACTTATTTTTAAATTGGCGCAATTACCCTGATTATCGCCAAAATATGCAGCGCGTTTTTATCTGGGGTGTATTGGTGATGGGATTTTATGCAATCATACAGTATGTAGTAGCACCGGAGTGGGATCGATTTTGGTTAATTAATACAGGATTCACAACTGCTGGTAGTCCAGAACCTTATGGATTCCGGGTGTGGAGTACGCTCAACTCTACCGAACCTTTTGCTGCAACGATGGCAGCAGGTTTGCTACTGTTATTAAGTAATCATCAACAAAAAGTTTTAAAGGTGCTGGCTTCAGTCGCTGGTTATTCAGGCTTATTGCTCACCTTTGCCCGTTCGAGTTGGCTGGGTTGGTTGGCAGGATTACTGACGCTGATTAGTTCTCTGAAGCCAAAGCAGCGAATTAGTTTAATTATTACCCTTTTTGCGATTCTAATTCTGGTTATTCCGTTATCGACGCTAGAACCCTTCTCAGAAAAAATCAGTGAGCGATTGGAAACCTTTTCCAGTCTTGAGGATGACAATAGCTTTCAGAATAGACAGGCTTATTTTAAAATGGTATTTGGAGATGCACTGACCAGTGTTGTGGGTTTGGGAATCGGTGGCGTAGCGACGGATAACTCGATTTTAGTGATGCTTTTTCAGTTGGGTTGGATTGGCACTATTTTTTATATGGGAGGAATGAGCTTACTTATTTTTAGTTTGTTTCAAAGTTCTGAAGTGGGTTTCGATCCCTTTGCCGTTGCCGCTCGTGCTGTTGTGGTTAGTGCCTTGGTTAGACTGCCGATCAATGTGCCAATGTTGGGCGTATCGGGTACAATTCTGTGGGGGTTTTTAGGGATCGGTATAGCGGCTCATCAGTATCACCACCATCAACGTCAAATAAAGTTGAGAGAGTCTTTGCCGCCAAATAAAATAAATTTATTGAAATAAGCTTATTTTAAAACTAAACTGGAGGTTGATAATGTCAGTTGAAAAACCTATTTTTATTCTCGGTGCTCCCCGTTCAGGAACAACGTGGTTAGGCAAAGCCTTCGACCAACATCCTGACCTCGCCTGCTGGGCAGAAATTAGTAATATTTGGATGTGGGGCAATACCCATAAAACCGATGATCAGCTCACCGATAAAGATCTGAATCCCCCAATTAAACGTTATATTCAAAAAAGATTCGCTGAATACCTGGAAAAATATCACAAAAAAAGAATTTGCGATAAGACTCCTAGAAATTGTCTACGCATTTCTTTTATACAGGCAGTCTTCCCTGATGCCAAAATTATTATGTTACTCCGGGATGGTCGTTCTGTAATTAATTCTACGAAAAAAGAATTGAATCGCCCCAAGAATGTCCCTTGGAAGGAAGCCTATTCTCGACTCAAAGAAGTCCCAGTTTGGGAATGGTCGGTATTTCTGCCCCGGATCACGTCTCGTCTCAAAAGAATGGTGGGTATCCCCTTAGACTACTGGGGTGCAAGACCCCCAGGATGGCAAGAATGGGTAAACCAATATTCTCGTGAAGCTTTGCTGGCAAAACAGTGGTCTGAAACAATGGAAATAGCGATTGCTGAAGGCAGAAAGTTGCCTCCAGAAAATTACCTAGAAATACGCTATGAGGACTTGGTTAGTTCACCGCAGGATAAAATTCATGAAATTGCGAATTTTGCTGAACTCGATTCTCCTGAGCCGATCATCAATTATGCAATGGCAACAGCTGACCCATCTCGAACGAATAAGTGGAAAGATTCATTAGATCCAAACATACTCCAAGAGATTAAGGAAATCATGGAACCAACAATGTCTAAACTGGGATATCCCTGGTAAAATTATGATTTCTAACCAGTACTATGTCTGCTCCAAAAATCGGGAACCTATTGCTTGGAATCCTTGGCAAGAAGACCGCCATATCGTTCCTGAGTGTGCCTATTTTGGCAAGGTATTTCAGGCGATGGAGGAGAGTTTGCAGGTACAGGGTTTAACCTTTTACCTCACCTGGGATATCTCTAAGCTGCCATCATACGGGCAAAACGTGGTTGCTGTTGTCCAAGGGGATGAGTGGTGTCGTATCCCTGGCTATTTTCATCAGGTACGCGCTGTATTTAAATGCTACGGTACGCGCCGTAGTCTGGGATGTAATCCCCTGCTTAATCCATCCTATGTCAACGTTCTCACCCTCGGTCAATTTATGCTGATCTCGGTGGCACGTTTACCCGGTTTGTTCAATTATGGATTGCAGGTGATTAAAAATTTACCCTCACCTCTGGCTAAGGTTCCACCGATTTATGATATTCCTCTCGGTTACTATAAACAATTGAAATTGCCGATTAAAGATATCCATCAACGGTGTTATGATGTATTTTTCGCTGGCAGTTTAGCGCAAAAAAAATATAAAAGAAAATCATTAAAATATTGGCTAAAAGATCCAAAAATTGTGTCTCGACAAAAAATGCTTACTGTAATCGAGTCCCTTACGGATAAATACCAACACTTAAAATTTGAATTGTCAATTACACGGGGGTTCCATGCCACAACGGCTCAAGATGCCAGCAGCTATTCCGAAAAAATGATGGATACTAAAATATGTCTGGTTCCTAGAGGAACGTCTTTTGAAACCTATCGTTTCTTTGAGGCACTCCGATATGGTTGTGTTGTCGTAACTGAAGCTTTACCTTCACGATGGTTTTATAATGGGGCGCCGACGATTCAGATTCAAGATTGGAGTGAGCTAGAGGCGGTATTGGAAAAGCTGACCAACGACCCATCCTTAATCCAGAGGTTACATCAGCAAGGGTTGAACTGGTGGCAAACCAAATGCTCGGAAACAGTGGTGGGTCAGTACATTGCTGAAACGTTAAATGGAACCCAATCTGATCCGGAGTCTTGCAAAAATTACCATGAGTAACCCTACGGCAAAATCTGCCTACATTCTCTGCGTCGGTAATGGTTGGTTACCCAAAATGCCAGGTGGACTCGATCGCTATGTCTACGAACTAACCCACAACCTCGCTGCTGGACAGGATACGGTTGAATTGTGCGGTGTTGGACTACCGCCAACTCCAGCCAACTCGCCCCTAAAACTCACTAACTTTGCTGAACCCGATAGTCCCCTGTGGCAAAGGCTTTGGTCAACCCGCCGCCAATTTTTAAACAGACAAGCACCGCCTCCTGATGCGATAAACCTGCATTTTGCCCTCTACAGTTTGCCTCTGTTATCCCTATTCCCAGAAAAGGTACCGATCACCTTCACCTTTCACGGACCTTGGGCAATGGAGAGTAATCTAGCAGGTAGCAACAATCTAGCTGTATTCGTCAAGCAGTGGATGGAACAGCGGGTTTATCATCGGTGCGATCGCTTCATTGTCCTCAGTCAAGCCTTTGGTCGTCTCTTACACCAACACTATCAAATTCCCTGGAGCAAAATTCACATCATTCCCGGTGGTGTAGATACCCATGAATTTCAACCCAACTTATCCCGTCAACAGGCGCGAGAACAGCTCAACTGGCATCAAGATCGGATGATTTTGTTTACTCCCCGTCGCCTTGTCCAGCGCATGGGGATTGATATCCTCTTAAGTGCCCTGGCAAAAATCATATCTAAGATTCCTGATGTCTGGTTAGCGATCGCGGGGAAAGGAACACTCAGAGAGTCTCTAGAAAAACAAGCAACAGAATTAGGACTCAACAATCACGTTAAATTCCTCGGATATTTACCCGATGAACTTTTACCCATCGCCTATCAAGCCGCCGACTTGACCGTGATTCCCAGTCAGTCTCTGGAAGGATTTGGATTAATTGTACTGGAATCTCTGGCATCGGGTACCCCGGTTATGTGTACGCCCGTGGGGGGAATGCCAGAAATTTTAGCGCCGTTCTCTCCTGAACTGATCACAGACTCAGCCAATGAAGACGCGATCGCCCAAAAATTACAAGCATTACTAACCGGAGAAATTTCGATGCCCTCTCGAACTGCCTGTCAGGACTATGCTTGCCACAATTTCAACTGGCATAACATTGCCCAGCAGGTGCGTGAAGTTCTTCTGTAGAAACGTAGCAGACTTAACATTTCCTGTTACTTAAAAAACATGAAAATCCTCTTTTTAGACCAGAGTGGCAAATTAGGCGGGGCTGAACTCTGCCTAACTGATTTGGCAAAACCCTATCGAAATCACTGCTTAGTGGGTTTATTTGCTGACGGAACGTTCAGGGAGTTATTAGAACAACAGCAAATTCCTGTCCAGGTTCTCACCACTGAACCAATTCTAGTAAAAAAAGATAGTGGAATTCTTCAAAGTTTAGGGAGTATGAGTTCTCTAGTCCCACTGATCATCAAGGTTACCCAAATAGCCCGTGATTACGAACTCATTTACGCTAACACCCAAAAAGCGCTAGTCATTGGTGCATTCGTCAGCCTTTTTAGCCATCGTCCTTTGGTTTATCACCTGCATGATATCCTTTCTTCCGATCACTTCAGCGTTACCAACCGTCGTATTGCTGTAACCTTAGCGAATCGCTTTGCATCTTTGGTTCTTACCAATTCCCAAGCCACTCAAGCCGCATTTATTGCAGGAGGAGGACGCTCAGAACTGACACAAGTTGTCTATAACGGCTTTGAACCCAAACAGTACAAAACTCGGGCGACTGATTCCCATCAAATCAGACAACAGCTTGGATTAGATGGGCAATTTATTGTAGGTCACTTCAGCCGTTTGTCTCCCTGGAAAGGACAGCATATTTTACTGGAAGCCCTGGCTCAATGTCCCCCAGAGGTGAGCGCCATTTTAGTCGGTGATGCCCTGTTCGGCGAACAAAAGTATGTCCAGCATTTACATCAACAAGTTACCGAATTAAAAATCAAAGAACGAGTTCAGTTTTTAGGATTTCGTTCGGATATCGTCCCTCTGATGAAAGCCTGTGACTTAATCGCTCATACCTCAACGGCACCAGAACCCTTCGGGCGAGTTGTTGTCGAAGCCATGCTCTGTGAACGCCCGATTGTTGCTGTTGCTGCTGGTGGTGTTATTGAACTCATTGAAGCTGAGAAAACGGGATGGCTATTCTCTCCCAGTGATTCCCAGCAACTGGCTCAAATTATCACCACCTGTCGTAACCAGCCCGAACGAGCCGCAATCATGGCTCAGCAAGCCCAGATTCAAGCTAGTCAACGTTTCAATCTCAACACCGTCAACCAGCAGATTGCTCAGCTACTCGACCGGGTTATCTTTACTCAATCTTTAAATTAAACGGCGTCTTTGTAAAGTTAAGATGAATTTTTTGCCATCGACGCTTATACCTGAAACTGGTTTCTGGATATTTGGATTAAAATCGATTAAATTTTCTTAAAATCTCTTAAGAACTATTGAAATATATCCTATAGTTATAGGATTGTAGTATTTAGAGGAAACCACTTGTGAATAAAACGCTGCAAACCCTAGCAACCAGTAGCTTTAGTATTGGTGTAGCACTAACCTTAAGTTTGCTGACCACTAATTCCGCTGAAGCCTTTAACCAAAAGAATTTGGATCAGCTACTAAAAACGAATAATTGCCGATTTTGTGACTTGAGAGATGCTGATTTGAGTGGTACTGATCTCAGTGGCGCTATCCTCAGTGGTGCAGACTTAAGTGGTGCCAATCTGGCTGAGGCGAATCTGAGTGATGCCAAACTGATTGATGCTCAACTGATTGGGACTAATCTGAGTGGCGCAAACTTGATTGGCGCTAATCTAACCAAGGCTTTGCTGAATAATGCGAACCTATTGGATGCTGACTTGATGGGGGCTACCCTATTTTTGGCAGATCTCCAAGATGCTGACCTGATCGGCGCTAACTTGATGGACACTAACTGGATTTCTGCTACAAACATTACTGAGAGTCAGCTTTCCTTTGCTAACAAATTAGAGGACATTACTTTACCTGATGAGAGTCAACCCACGTTCTGCCAAGGAGAGGAAATTTTTAACGGATTAACGGGTTCTCTAAGTTCCCAAAACGGGTTTCCCTTTGTCCAAAACTATTCGACTTGCTCTTGGCTGATTCAAACATCGGCATCAATGAACGCTGTAGCCTTATATATTCCTGATTTATCGTTAAATAATACGGTATTGGAAATTTTTGATGGCAATAACTCAACTAACTTACTTGCCTCTATGACTGGAGAGGTTGATAGTGAAACCCGGATGTTTCCAGTCGAGTCTTTGTTGGTTCGTTACAGCGTCGATTTTTCGCCCAATACATCAGGAGTTGAACTCAGCTACGCTGGCATAGAGATTTCAAGTCCAGACCCCACAACATCTGTCCCGGAACCCAGTAGTGCGCTGGGATTCGGATTGTTAACGTTATTCGGCTGGACGCAACGGAAGCGCTTTTGTGCTAAACAAAAAAGTTGAGGAATTAGGTAGGGCTTGCTTCAGTGAGGGCAGGTGTGGAGTGTCGGGTGTCGGGTGTCGGGTATCGGGTGTGGGAAAAATCTGATCTGAGCGAAAAAAACCTTTATTGGTCAGGGTTTACAGTTTTTAAAGCCAGTCCTATTGAATCGAAAACCCCGTCTCTGTCTAGGTTTCAAGTCATTTTTGTACCAGTTCTTGCCTAAACCTTCTTAACTGGACTTTATTTTCAAGGGGTGTTTTTTAAAGCTTGTGTGAAGCGCAATTACCTATTTATCAAGTTTTGATGAAGATTGAGGTATAGCTGAGTTTTAAATTTTCATCACTGGTAGTATGAGGGTTAGGTAATCAATCGCCTTCATAAACACTTCATAAACAAAGGAGTAATCATGGCTCATAAATTAAAGTTTGCGATCGCGACGGCAGGTGCTGTATTAGGTTTGACGGCAATCCACGCCAACCCAGCTCAGGCGGCTGTCATCGACTTTGAAGAATTCGAGCATGGTGAGGTTGTCACTGGGGTGATGACTAAGCACGCTACTCTTGGCGTGTTTAGTCAGCGTAACGTCAACCAAAATTTCCCCAATGCAGGGGAACCTCGTGACTTGATGATTTTCGACACGGACTGCGGCCCAGGAGTAAATTGCTCAGCTGATCCTGATTTGAACTTTGGCGGTCAGTTTGGCAAAGCTCTGATCATTAGTTTTGATAACAATTCAGCTATACCCAACGACTCCCAGATTGGGGGCGTAATCACTTTCGATTTTAAGATGCCTGTTATTTTTAAGGGCTTTAATCTCTTGGATGATGAGGAAGAGTCTACTATCGTGTCTTTATTTAACGGAGCTACCCTAGTCCAACAGATTGGGGGTATTGTCGGTCCTGGAGACAACTCAGCAATCTTTGTCGATGGTTTCACCACCGCCCCAGTCACCCGTGTTGAAATTGACCTGCCTGGCAGTGGTGCAATTGATAACATTAACTATGATCCTGTTCCCGAACCCCTAACCATCCTGGGTTCAACGATGGCGCTAGGATTTGGTGCCCTGTTTAAGAAGCAACAATCCAAACGACAAAAGAAAAACTAGCTTTAAGCTGAAGTTCCCCCCAGCCTTAAACCGATATTCTGTCTGTTGCCAGAATAAGTAGTCTGATAAAAGTAAACGACACTGTGTTAAGTTTTGTAGAATTCCGCGATCGCTGAAAGTGTAGTAAGCAACCCCGGTCTCGCATACACGGAGCTTTAGCCAAATAAGTTAAAGCTGTGCTTACCAGCCTAAGTGCTAAGCGCACTACGTTATCGGCAAGTGTTAAAGACCTACCAGCGGATGCGATAGCCAGTTTGCTGCTC
>NZ_JAVJRX010000190.1:0-20531 GCF_040219735.1 Coleofasciculus sp. G1-WW12-02
CGCCAGATACCTCTGAGTTCTGCATCTTTTGTAGATCGAACCTGACTAGCTCCTGGCTAATGCCCATGATCGGACAGACTCGTGATAATCGCCTTACCCAAGTCAATATATTTTGAACTCGACTGTTTAGAGATGGTGGCATTCTTACGGGTGTATCGGAATATGGTAGTAATTTCATTGCTTTTCTGCAAGTTGCCCGGAAGACAGGGGCAACAATTGAGGTGATTCCGAATGATGAATTTGGGCAAATTTCCATTGCTGGATTACGCCAAGCAATTGATGAGCGGGTGAAGTTAATTGCGATTACCCATGTTCCCACCAATGGCGGGTTAGTTAACCCAGCCGTGGAAGTGGGGAAAGTGGCAAAAGAGGCGGGTATTTTATATTTACTCGACGCCTGTCAATCGGTGGGGCAAATGCCCATTGATGTGCATGAAATTGGCTGCGATATGCTCTCAGCTACAGGGCGTAAATATTTACGCGGACCCAGAGGAACTGGATTTTTGTATGTCAGAGAAGGGGTTATTTTGCAATTAGAACCGCCTTTTTTGGATATGCAAGCTGCTGAATGGGTGAGTCGGGATACATTTAAAATTCGTTCAGATGCCCGTCGGTTTGAAAATTGGGAAACGAACTATGCTGGAAAAATTGGTTTAGGGGTGGCTGTTGATTATGCCTTAAGTTGGGGATTGGCAGCGATTGAACGCCGGATTCGTGTTTTAGCTGAAACATTGCGTGATCAACTCAACGATATTAATGGGGTTAAGGTTCAGGATTTAGGTCAGCAAAAATGTGGGATTGTTAGCTTTACAGTTGAGGGGAAAGAACCAAGTAAAATTAAGCGATTACTGAGTCAAGAAAAGATTAATATATCGGTTTCTTCCGCCCAAGGCACGCGATTAGATATGGATGCACGGGGGTTTATGTCTGTGTTAAGGGCTTCGGTTCATTATTACAACACTGAAGCCGAAGTTGAGCGATTTTGTACGACATTGGCGTCTTTGGTTTGACCTTTCACGGTATGTGGCGCAACGTGAGTATTGATTATGTAGGGGCGGGTTTCATGACCATGTTTTTGGTTGCACAAGGGATGTGACTAAACCCGCCCCGACTCAGGTTTCTAGATTTCCCGTGAAAAGTTAGTTGATTTGACAGGAAACAGGGAACGGGGATAAGGCGGATGGCAGCAAAATTGTCGGGTAGGGAGAGCGAAGCGTAACCCACAATTTCTCACGGTTTTGATAGGTTATATTAAATCCGCCTTTGTTGCCCTCAGATTTTAGGGTTAAATTGGGCGCAAAAACCTGTATTTGTGTCAACTTAAGGTGAAAGTTTCTTTCTCTCCTAATTTATCCAGTGCTACACCCCAGTTGTACCAGGCTAATTGGTAATCGGGTTTAATTTGAATCGCTTTCTCAAAAGATGCGATCGCACTTTCATAGTCTCCCAGATTTCCCAGGGCTAAACCCCGATTATTCCAGGCTTCGGGGTAGTCGGGTTGGAGTTGAATCGCTTTCTCAAAAGACGCGATCGCACCGAGAAAATCCTGGGCTGTAAGTTGCTGTTTCCCTTGATTCAACAAGGCTGCGGCGGCATCCCCCTCGGCATTTTCCCATTTATCCTCGTCCCCCTTATCTTCCTTCTCTTCCTCCCCTTTCCCTGATGGTTTCGCCAACAAATCCTGACCAATCTCTGCGGCAATTTCCCCCAATTCTCCACATCCTACCCCACTCATCTGCAATAACTGCCAAGCAAACTGATGATCCGCTTCTGGCAATTGCCGCAACTGCTGCCCATACTCATACAGCCACACCTTAAAATAGCGATCGCTGCTGTGATATCCTAAATGTTGTAATATCTGTTCCCGGTTCCATCCCTGATTCACCCCAGTTAGCAGTTGCCGAAATAGCTGCTGATACTCTGCATCACTGAGGCGTTTTTGAAGCCGCCTGTGTCGTTTTGGTTTGAGGAAGGGCGGTAAGATTGGCTGAAGTAGCCGCACTAGCCATTGCCAAAACCGCTTAATCATCTGCTTGTCGGGAAAGGATTTATTTTACCATGGATATATTAATAGTTAAATTCCCTAATATTTGAAGGTTGTTGACTGTTAAAAGTTTAACTCTCATTTCTCTCATCAACTCACTCCTGCCAAATCAACAATTACCGTATCATCATCTCTGAAAATCAAGAGGTTGTCGGGACAAGAGCGGCACTCTTGTTGCACCTGACCCTCCATTACAGCATTCTGCAACTGCATGAACGCTCGGAGATCTTGTGAATCGTATTTGCCTCTGAGTAGCTGTCGCAGTTGGTCTTCGGCTTCCCTGGTGAGATAGCGTGTCGTTAGTGCCTGTTGAACAATCTTACGAATCAACATGATTTTAGTCCTTACCTTACCCTTTCATTAGGTTCTCAAGTTCAGCAGGTGAGTTTTATGCAAAAGTCAGGTATGTGTTACAAATCTTTACATGAGCGATTGAGAAACTGTGTAGGGGATCTTTTCACTACTATCGTTTCTGACCTCACAACAGATGCGACTAAACCCGCCCTGACTGTTCCAGAGGTAGCATACTACCTCTGGAACTCCCCATCTTCCCCATACTGCCGCTTCTGTTAAACTTTTGTAAAGATTTTCCCCACCTTGCATAAAATCGCCCCTGAGTTGGTGAGACCTCTATGAACAGAGTTAAATCGGTGTATCAACATAATTTCAGGTCACTGATGTACGAACCCTATCGCTATCTATGAATGCCATAGACCAACAGTTAAAGCAACTGGCACAGGACGCACAGCAGCATCCTCCCCGAAGTAAACAACGACAGCAAGCTTTAGCCAAGCTATTGGGTGCTATTCAGCAGTCCGGTAAACTGACTCGTCCCTATCCCGAACAATTCCACGGATTTTATGAGGATATTTATGATGAAGCCAAGCAACGCCTATTTTGTTATATTTGCGAAAGGATTGATGACTATAACCCCAGTTTTGAAGTTTTACAATGGATAAACTTTATGTTAAAGCATCGATTTTTCAGGGAAGCCAGTCGTTCTATGATGCCAACCCTGCATAAAGGAGTCGATGCCAAACGAGTCAAACGTTTAACCCTGGATGACTTAGAGAAAAACAATCCAGCCGACATTGATCCGCAGTTGACACCCTCTCTATTACAAGAAATCATTCACTATCTAGAAACTGACCCCGAAGGACTGTTTAATCAAACCTATACGTCCAATCAGCCAGCCGCCAACTTCCAATTTTTAGCCCTTAAACTTTTATCCGGGTACTCTTGGAAGGAAATCTCTGAAGAATTAGGAATTAAGATCTCCACCTTAAGCAGTTTCTACCAGCGTTGTTTAGCTAAATTTAGTCCAAAGTTAAGAGAATATTTATCATCATAATCCCCCCTGAGGCAAAGAACACAATGTTAAACACCACGAATGAACCCCTCATGCTGACTGTCCCCCTAACCTTAGAAGCCCATCAAATTGCTCAACAGTTTCACCAACAGCATTGCCCCAAAAAAGCAAAACAAGTTTACCTGAATACATTAGCTGTTTATGCTGTTAAGACTTCTCTAAAATGCCTAGGAATTCCGACAAACTGGCAGGCGAGTGATAGTTGGAATCCAATCATGCAAACCTTGGAAAATACAGCCGACTTATTGATCAAAGATATTGGTAAATTAGAATGTCGTCCCGTCTTACCCAACGCCGCTAGCTGTCATATCCCCGCAGAAGTTTGGTCGGACCGGATTGGTTATGTAGCCGTTGAATTGAATCAAGCCTTAACTGAAGCCAAATTACTGGGATTTTTGCCCAGCGTTAACACCGAAGAAATTCTCCTAACTCAACTTATATCACTGGAACATTTATTAGACCGCCTCAATTCATCCAGACAACCCATACAAATCAGTCAATGGCTACAAAATATTTTCGATGTCGGTTGGCAGACTGTGGACACATTATTCGATTCCTCGCCAACAGAACTCGCCTTTAATTTTAGAAATTATACGCAAATAGCCACCCATTTATCAGAACCATCCGATCTTAAAATTACACGGGGTAAGCGGTTGACATTAGGACGCCGATATGATGATGAACAAGTCATATTAGTCATGGATTTGACACCAACCCGATCATCAGAACTCGATATTTCGGTTGGAATTTATCCGACTAACGGTCAATCCTATCTCCCTAAAAATCTGCAACTGATGATTCTTGATGATACAGGAGAAACAGTGATGCAAGCTGAAGCCAGAAGCACTAAGCAAATTCAATTACAGTTTAGTGGAGAAGCCGGAGAATGCTTTAAAGTCAGGGTGGCGTTGGCTGATATTAGCATGACGGAAACTTTTATTATTTGAATAGCTCCTTCGCTGCGTTATTCGGGTAGGGTTGTATGTAGGGGCGGGTTTGACTACGATCATTTCTGACCTAACCCCGATGTAACTCGCGCCCACCCCGGTTTTAAGTGTTCCAAAATAGCTATATGCATCGTTAGTCCCTGTTCCCGATTCCCTGTTCCCGATTCCCTAAAAAATGACAAATGACACCACCAACAAAAAATTAGTAATTTTGAAACTCGATGGGGATTTTCAAAGTCACGGATTTCGAGTAACATTAGCGATTGGTTGGGATGGCGCCTCCCCAGACATTGAACTACAAGGAATATTAAACGCAGCGCCTGAATTTGCCGATCGCATACAATCCCATTGGCAGCATAAGTATCGTAGCATTAGCGCCCCCTATCGGATTAAACCGAAAAAAATCATCTATGATGGTTCTGTGAGTCAGCGCCTGAGGGACTGTCAAGACTCAGCGAATGAACTGCGCGATCGCTTGCGAACCTGGTTAGATGGGGAAGGGTTTCGCCCCCTGGATCGACGGTTAAGGGAAGCCCTCAGTCCTCAAGATACGATTCGCTTCCTAGTATCCACCAGTGACCCCCACTTACAAAAACTTCCTTGGCATTTGTGGGACTTTTTTGACCATTATCCGAAAGCAGAACTAGCGTTAACTGATCCTCAGTTTGAACGTCCTCCCCAATTTACCTCAAATCGCCGCACGCCTAAAGTAAAAATTTTAGCCATTCTTGGTCATAGCCAGGGAATTGATATTGAAAGCGATCGCCAATTACTCGAAACTTTACCCCATACAGATATTACATTTTTAGTCGAAAAAAGCCGCCGGGAAATTAATGACCAACTCTGGGAAAACCATTGGGACATCATTTTTTTTGCCGGACATAGTGAAACCGAAGGCGAAACCGGGCGGATTTATATTAATCAAACCGATAGTTTAACGATTAATGAACTCTGGTATGCGCTAAGAAAAGCCGTAGAACGAGGATTAAAACTGGCTATTTTCAACTCATGCGATGGCTTAGGTTTAGCCAGACAACTGGATGATATCCAGATTCCGCAAATGATTGTCATGCGGGAATTAGTTCCCGATCGCGTGGCGCAAGAGTTCCTCAAGTATTTTCTCACTACCTTTGCCCAAGGTCAACCTTTCTATTTAGCCGTAAGAGACGCCAGAGAACGATTACAGGGATTAGAAAGTCAATTCCCTTGTGCCAGTTGGTTACCCGTCATTGTTCAAAATCCTACCCAAGTTCCGCCAACCTGGAACGATTGGATTAGCCACCCTAAAGCCAAACCTGTTAAGCAGAGACGGCGAGGTTGGCAATTGGTACTAGGTGCGAGTGTCATGGTTACCAGTTTAATCATGGGAGTGCGATCGCTAGGGTGGTTACAATCGACAGAACAACAAGCCTTTGATCAACTCCTGAACATGCGCCCCACGCCATCCCTTGATCCTCGGTTGTTGATGGTTGAGGTTACTGCTAAGGATATCAACAAATTAGGGGGTGAATATCCGTTACACGATCGCACCCTGTTGGAACTATTGCAAAAACTCCAAACCTATCAACCCCGCGCCATCGGCTTAGATATCTTTCGCGATCGCCCTTCAGGGGAAGGGTGGGCTGAATTGGTACAATATCTACAAAAGAGCGATCGCGTGATTCCCGTCTGTGTCATCCCGTCTCCCCAAATCCCGGAAGGCGTTGCTTCTCCCCCGGGACTCCCCAAAGAACGCTTAGGGTTTGCCGATATTGTGGTTGATCCAGATGGAATTGTTCGGCGTCATCTCATCGCCATGAAACCGCCAGCAGTATCCTCTTGTTCTACCTTCTATTCCCTGAGTTTTCAATTAGCCCTGCGATATCTGCAAGCCGAGGGAATCTCACCTGAATTTATCTCCGAAGATCAGTGGCAATTGGGTTCAGTTACCTTAACAAATTTAAATGCAAACCCCGGATTTTACCAGCGCCGTGTCGGATTAGAAGGATTTCAACTATTACTCAATTACCGTTCCCCAGAATTTGCCAAAACGATGGTAGAACGAGTGACCCTGAGTGATATTTTTGCCGATCGCGTAAATCCTGATTTTTTGCAGGATAAAATTATTTTAATTGGCATGACCGATCCCACGATTAAAGATGAATTCCAAAGTCCTGGCAATCATGAAATTCGGGGGCTATTCCTGCATAGTCAGATGGTTAGTCAGATTATCAGTGCGGTTACTGGAGAACGCCCCTTGCTAAGGTTTTTGCCCCTCTGGGGAGAAATCCTCTGGGTGTGGATTGGGTCGATTCTTGGGGGTGCGATCGCGTGGCACTATCGAGAGTCACGATTACGTCTGGGATTAGGAGTAGGAATCTCTATAATAACCATTAATGGTATAGGCTGGTTTATTTTAATTCAAACTGGCAGTATAGTACCCATGGTTCCTGCAACGCTAGCTGTATTTGCTACAAGTGGTACTCTTGTGGCTTACCAGACATTTAAGCATCCGCGATCCGATTAAATCCCTTAAACATGACTGTACTAAAACTTGCTTTAATCCTTGCTACAACAGTTCTTGAATTGACAAGTTATCGATCCATTGTCCAAGCCTATCCCATTCAAAAATTAGCAGATATTAAACAAGATCCGCCCGTTTGGGATAGACCGAATAGCGATCGCAAACCTGCCGGAACTCGTGGACCCTGTGAAAAGACAAAACAACCGTTTACACCGTTATTACCCATTGCCAACTCTGGCGTCAAGTTTTCTGGCTTTACCTTAAAACAATACCCCATATTTTGGTTTTATATTCCCTATCAGAGTAGCACTATTAATCGAGGAGCATTTTTTTTAGAAAATTTGCAGGAAGGGAATCGAACCTATCAGGTCAATTTCCAGCTTCCTGAAACACCAGGTTTTGTCAAGATTAGCCTACCAACCACAGCCAATCCCCTAGAATTGAATAAACAGTATCGTTGGCAGTTCACCCTTTATTGTGAAACAGGTGATTCGATAGATTCCTCTCAAGTCGTTTGGCATCAAGGCTTGATTGAACGACTTGATCCCCAACCTTTAGAAACTCAGATGGTAACGGCTTTGGTGATAGATCGGATGGAATTTTATCGAGATAATCGTCTTTGGTACGATATCTCAGCAGATTTAACCCAAATCTATAATTTTCCTCTCGCTTGGCGTTATTTGTTACAAGCCATAGATTTGGAAGAACTCCAACAAGAACCCATCGCGGGTTCAGTTCAACCCATTAAAGATTCCGATTAATAGGGTGTGTCGGGTGTGTCGGGTGTGTCGGTTGTGTCGGTTGTGTCGGTTGTGTCGGTTGTGTAGGGTGTGTAGGGTGTGTAGGGGCGAAGCATTGGCGCAGTTCAATGAACGGCGGGTTACATAAATTTCAGACGCCAATGCTTCGCCCACCCTCATGTAGGATGTTCAATTGTAGTATCACCGAACAATACAAACACCCCCAACTTGTACGGTACAAGATTCTGGTTTTTTAACAGGTTCTAAACTCTGAGTCCTGGCATTATAAGTATATTCACCAGCGGGAAAAACCCGGTTAGGATCAGCACAATAGCGATAGGTTTGTCCACCTTCGGGATAGGAGATAACCACTAAAGAACTGGTAGATGAGGGACAGGTACTGAGTACATTTAATCCATAATCATCTTCCAATTTTTCTTGGCGGGGATCTGTCGTTTGATTGGCGGCGGTTTGAGTTCCAGGGCGTCCCGGTTTTAAGGTTTCTGTACTCGCGTCGTAGGTATACTGTCCAGCTTGGAGGAAACGGTTGGGATTGGCGCAATAGGTATAGGTTTGATTCGATTCTGGAAAAGACACGACAACCAAAGAACCCGTCGCCGCCGGACAGTTTTCTAAGACTCTCAATCCATAGTCATTTTGTAGCAGTTGTTTTCGTTTATCCGTAGTTTGATTAGAGGAGGAGGGTTGATTCGAGGGATTATTGGCAATAGTTCCGGGTGTAATTCCGGAAAGGGAAACCGTATATCTGCCTCTGGTATTATTTCGACCTAAGACGAGGAGTTTGTATTCGCCACTAACGGGTACTTGGTATACTAGAAGATTGGTTTTGTCGTTGTAGGCGACTTGGTTGCCAGTTTGTGAGGAACTCAGGACTAAAATTGGCGAGAGTGTACTACCTTCTTCTGGCTTAACATTGATACGAACGGTATCCCCTTGTTGTGCATTAAACAGGTATTCTTCTCCAGCGGCGGTTTCCAGGGGGGCGTTGGGTAGCAAGTCGTTGCGATAGCGGAAGCTGGGAGCATTCGTTTGGATAAACCCACTAACGTTATCATTATTGTTTAGCTTCGTGGCGGCGGCGGCGGTATCGATAAGGATGGATAAGATTACCCCACTGATAGCGAATGGGGTAGCGATTCGATTAATTACTGTTTGGTTAAACATGCAGGCTAAAAATGACCAACGTCAGTTAGGGACAGACTCTATCGGGATAGAGTTCCCCAGATGATCATAACTCAGAATTTGCTGCCAACAAAAAATATTCATTGCTGCCGATGTATGTCCATTATTCATGAGCAACGACTTAGCTCAACTGCCTTCGCCACCTTCACCACCTTAGTCCTCTTCTGCGTTTTCATCCTCTTCCTCTTCCTCTTGATCTTCTTCACCCTCTTCGCCACCTTCCTCGGCGTTAAGATCATCATCTTCTTGCATTTGCTCCGTTTGCGGGGCACCTTCCTCAGCTTCACCATCTTCTGTACCTAGGTTGCTTGCATCACACGCACCAAGGGTAGCGGCTACAGTTAACGCCAAAAATAATTGGATGGTCTTTGATTGCATTTTGATACTCCTCAATTGATACTCTAAAACCTTAAGGGGAAGTTAGACCGCTTTTAACTATAATATTATTTGGACAAATTAGCAAATAGTCGTCCCTGCACGTATTCTTTTACTATAATTTTTGCCTTATAAAGGTAGGGAGTTAGTGATTGAATGCACCGATGATGAACGTACTTAAAAACTTGAAGCTGGGTCGGAATTAGGGCGCACGGGGCGTGCGCCCTGACAGGGATTTAATATCCTACCAAACTATTGGAAATGGGAATTATTTGGCAATTTTTGGTCCCATACCAATCTTACCTGCATAGATGGCGCGATCGCCGAGTTCATCTTCAATCCGCAGGAGGCGGTTATATTTGGCAACTCGTTCACTGCGACAGAGGGAACCGGTTTTAATTTGACCCGCACGAGTGGCGACGGCTAAATCCGCGATCGTGGTGTCTTCGGTTTCGCCAGAACGGTGAGAGATAACGGAACGGAAGCCATTGCGGGTGGCGAGTTCGATGGCTTCTAAGGTTTCGGTTAAGGAGCCGATTTGATTTAGCTTAATTAAGATAGAATTCCCAGCGGCTAAATCAATCCCTTTTTGCAAGCGAGTGGGGTTAGTGACAAATAAATCATCCCCGACTAATTGGATGCGGGAACCAAGTTTTTCGGTCAGCCGTTGCCAACTATCCCAATCGTCTTCATGTAAGCCATCTTCAATGGAAACAATCGGATATTGACTGACTAATTGATCCAGATAATCAATAAGTTCACTCGGGGCGTGAGATGACCCTTCATAGAGATATTGCCCATCTTTGTAAAATTCACTGGCGGCGACATCCATGGCTAACGCCACCTGTTCCCCTGGTTTATAACCAGCTTTTTCAATCGCTGCAATCAGAAATTCCAAGGCGGCTTTATTGGACTCTAAGTTAGGCGCATAGCCCCCTTCATCACCCACACCGGATAACAGCTTTTTCTCTTTCAACACTTGAGACAGGGCGGCGAAGACTTCAGCCCCCCAACGCAGCGCCTCTTGAAATGAATCGGCACCTACAGGGACAATCATAAATTCTTGAAAGTCCACGTTATTATCCGCATGGGCACCACCGTTAATCACGTTCATTAACGGTACAGGGAGAAGATTGGCAAGGGGTCCCCCTAGATAGCGATAGAGGGGAAGTTGCAATTCATCCGCTGCGGCTTTAGCATTAGCCAGAGAAACTGCCAGGATAGCATTGGCACCCAGTTCTTTTTTGTTTTGGGTACCATCCCGATAAATCATCGTCTGGTCAATGGTTGCTTGGTCTAGAGCGTCCATGTCCAAGAGTTCGGGGGTGATTTTCTCTTTGATGTTACGGACAGCCTTGAGGACGCCTTTACCGTTGTAGCGATGAGAATCACCATCTCGCAGTTCGTGGGCTTCAAAGGAGCCGGTAGAGGCACCACTGGGAACTTGCGCCAGTCCGATGGCACCACTGGCGAGGCGAACTTCGGCTTCCACGGTGGGACGTCCCCGGGAGTCGAGAATTTCTCTGGCGTCAATGGCTTCAATCGGAGCTTCGGGTTTATCTAACATGCCTTTTCCTCTAAATTGCAATGACTTCAGGGTTCAGGATACGTCTGAAGTCGTGGACAAACAAGTGGGCGTGAAGTACCCCAACTTGCTTCGCTGAAGTTGGGGCTTCCAACCTCTTAAAACAAGGACGGTCTTATTCGTCTTTGGGATTTCCCGCTTCATCCGCCGATGCCTCCAAAAGTTGCCTTTTATTGGTCTTATTCAGCTTCCACAGGCAGCCGCCCATCTTCCACAGGCAGTTATTTTTTACTCGTACAACATAACTTGGTTTATCTTTTACCGCAGGGCGTAACAAGAGCGAACCAGCGGTCATGTTCTTTCCCTAGCTGCGATGTTTCTGCGGCAAGCATACTACTGCTACTTTGAAGTTAGCCTGTCTGATAGTCCATACGCCTAGGCGGGTCAGCGACCAAATTTATAGTAACATATTGGTGTTGAAAACATCAACACCATGTCAACACCAACAATAAACAAAAACCTTCACATCAAACTGTCCGAGAAACGAATGAGAAAACTTAAAAATTATGTACAAGAGAAGGAAAAGACCATGACTCAGATCATTGAAGATTGGATAGATCGACTACCGATTGTACCTATTGATTGACTCCGTACCTCCGTCAATCCGCTGTCCATCCTCGCCCTACTTTGTTGAGGGCGAGGACTTCCGCGACTACGTTAAGGATGTTTTCGATCCCCAGCGCTCATATCCGGACTTATGATAGGGTATGCGATCGCTCTGTTGGTATTAAAAAAATATTCAAACCTTCCTTGACATCTGCCAAAAAGTAGGGATACCTGTTGGATACGAATGCGATCGTGGCTCTCTCTATCCTCACCACAAGTATGGAAGACGGTTCCAGCAGTGGGATTACCAACATCATCCACAGTCTGTACGCCCACCACTTCGCCCAAATCAGTGAATGGAGTCCTCTGACGTCTGCGCCCGTTCCTGGTAAACTGATGCGGATGCTCATCCGTTACGTTCCCAGGCAATAGCAATGTCAAAAATAAGGCACGGCATTGCCGTGTCCCTACGTGAATATTGAAACCAGAAGCTCTAAATATTGAAGCACGTTGTTTTGTAATACAATGAAGGTCAGTAGACCCAGCCAATTATCAGTATTTATACTCAGAGTAATCTATGGATAGTGGAAAATAACAAACTTTAAATAGTTTAGAGTAAATTTAAGAAATGAATCCTATAATGCAATCAGCCTTACGAATTGAAGCTAAAGTTTTACCGGGCAATAAAATCGAAATTGACTTACCCCCTGATACCGCATTAAATACAGTCGGAAACACCATTGAAGTAATTCTTCTGTTGCCAGAAAAGCCAGCCCCAAAAATGGAGCAATCGATTCTGGAAATATTGGCAGAAATCCACTCTCAGCGCCCCTCTAGTCGAAACCTCGAAGAAATTAATCGAGATTTGCAAGCGGAAAGGGATACATGGGACAGCTAAACTTGCCTGACTATTATAGAATATATATTGACACGGTTGTTGTGATTTATGCCGTTGAACAAGCTCCGGTTTATGGTTCATTGTTGGCTGACCTCTGGGCAAAAGTTCAAGCTGGAAACCTGGAAGTTTTAACCAGTGAACTAACGTTCATGGAGGTATTGGTTATACCAATCCGAAACTCCGATACCTTTTTGACCGATGCATACAAGCGATTGCTGCGATCACCTCAAATACGATTGGTGCCTATCAATCAACTCATCCTAGAAAAAGCTGCTAGACTCCGGGCAGCATGACAAATTCTATCTTAGAGTGCAACTTGGTATAACCCCACTCTCAGTTAGCCTGTTGGGTTTCGCCATCGCTCTACCCAACCTACGAGAACGACAGGATTACTATCAAGTTATGAACGTTAAACATATTGAGCTGCCAATGGAGCAAATTAAAGCATTTTGCGCTCGCTGGCAAGTTACAGAATTTTCTTTATTCGGTTCTGTCTTGCGAGACGACTTTCGCCCTGATAGTGATATTGACGTGATGGTGCAATTTCATCCAGAGGCTCATCCCACGTTCTTCAGTTTGGAGCAAATGGAAGCGGAGTTAAAGACGATTTTTCATCGAGACGTTGATTTAATTACTCGTCAGGGGATTACATCAAGTCGTAACTATTTACGTCGTCAAGAAATTCTTTCGTCGGCTCAGGTAATTTATGAAACGAGATATTCAATTTTTACTTGACATGCTGCAATCCGCAGAACTCATTATAGACTACATCGCTCAATGCTCAAAAGATGAGTTTCTCGAAACCATACAGCTTCAAGATGCAGTGATCAGGCGATTGTTAGTAATTGCTGAAGCAGCCAGACGAATTTCAGAAACGACACGCCAAACCCTGTCCACTATTCCATGGCAAGAAATTAACGGAATGCGGAATCGGTTAGTTCATGAATATGACGATGTTAACCTCAATATAGTTTGGGATGTTGTTCAAAATGAGATACCGATTTTGATTGAGGAGTTACGATTAAGAGTGCCAAGAGAAGCATAAACTCAATTCGTTTTACCTAAACTTGGGTGGAAGTTCGGCGGGAGGCGGAGAGTCGGCGCCTGGAGGAAGAGGAGGTGAACCGCCTAGTGGTAAACGTAGAGGTTTTGGTTCTGTTTCAGATGGTGTAGTCCTCGGTGAAGGTGAAGGTGAAGGTGAAGGTGAGGGTGAGGGGGGTGTCTGCATTTGTGCAGCAGAAGCGCCTCCCGGTGGAGGTAGAGGCGGTAAGATGGGTAACCCGTTAGTCGCGTCTCCGGGTGGGGAAGGTGGAGGTGATAAGGTCATTGCTGGAGGTTCTGGAGGTGGTGGTTGGATGGTTTCAATGGTGACTGAACGGCTTTTTTGTTCCCCGGCTTCATTGGTGACTTGCAACGTAATCGTTTCCGTGCTTGGTTCTGGACTGAGTTGATAACGCACTGTTCCTTCCCTTTGAACAGTACCTGGTGCAGGGAGAAGTTCAACTTTCAGATTTCTACCTCCCTCAACTTTCCAGGATAAAGGCACAAATGGACGTTGATTGTCAGGAATTGGTAAAACTAATTTGGGAGTATTGAGTGATTCTGTTCCACCAACTGTAAACTCCACAATATCAAAGGGAACAGGTTGGGCTTCAATTTTAAGCGGATCAGTTTTTTGAGCGGGTAATTCTTCGGGTTCTCCTTGTCGGGGAACCACGATTAATTCAAAAATATAGGTTCCCGGTTGGGGATTATCTATAGGAATATTAGCACAGACTAATGTCTCATCCTTTATTTCACAGGCTTCTTGTAAACCTTGAGGAATCCCTTGACTAAAATCAATCGATTGCATGGGAATGAGGATAATCCCTTCGGGATTGCGACCCACCAGTTTTAAGAGTCTGATTTGTTCAGGATGACTAATTTTCCAGTTCAGTGCAATCACCCTATTTTCGGGTTGCGGTTGATTTGGAGGTGAGTTGTCATCGTTAGCCGTTGGACTAGCTTCCTGATTTGCCGCTTCAGGCGTCCTCTGACTGGCTTGTTGATAGACGGCTTGAGTGGAGGTGAATTCCTCAATCTCAGGAATCGGGAACGGTGTGATTTTAACCGTATTCGTTAGAAGTTCCTCTGATTCCCCTCTCTTTTTCCCGTGGGGAATCACCGTCAGTTCAAAGACATAATCACCTGGTTCGCGAGCATCCGTTGGCACGTTTTGACAATTAAGAACCTCATTGATTGTGCAGAAACGCTCTAACTCATTGGGAATCCCCTGGCTAAAATTGTAGGCAATTGGACTGCTGGTGACTACCCCCTCTGGTGATACTCCTTGTACTTTTATCGTTTGTATTCGTTCGGGATTAGTAATTTCCCAATTCAGGCGAACACTCTCCCCATCAGCCACCGAGTAATTATTGCTGGCTGGCGCAAATTCGATAATTTCCGGGCGGGGTTTTGGTCTAAAAAAGAGAAACCACAGCAGGAATATTAATGCGCCAATCAGTCCGACTATGCCTAAAATGACTAATAAAAATTGCCACCAAGGACGACCTTCCCAAATTAAGGTGCCTTGGAAGCGATTGTTAATTAGGGGGAACTGTTGTCGGTCTTCAATTTCAATAACAAAGTTTAACACTCGCCCGTAGAAGGGTCTACGCCACCATTTCTGGCTGGGTTGTACCTCTAAGTTCGCGATCGCATAGCCGCCAGGGGCGAGGCGAACTTGGCTGGGTATCAGGGTATAGGTGCACAGATCATCGCCATCGGCACTTTTGGCGATGAGGGCAATGTCGCGGGTAATATTGCCGCCGTTATACAGTTGTAACTCAAAGACACCGGACTGATTGCTGATCTTACCCACTAGGGTGACTAACTCGACAGTTAACAGGTAAATTGGCATTACCTGTAGGTAAATGACATCGAGTAGCACTAAGTCGGGATTATTCAGGGAATAGAGACGCACCGTGGGAGAATAGATACTCGCCCCAGTATCTACAGGTGGTGTGATAATGAGCTGGATTAGACCCTTTTCACCCGGATTGAGTTCCAAGCCATCCATGACTCGCACCACTCCCGCTTCGGTATAGCCTTCGGGATAAATCACTCTATACCAGTTAGGGGCTAAATCTGGACAGGTTAAGCGAAATTGATCGACGCGATCGGAACGGTTATGAACCAGAACCTGAACCTCCAGGAATTCTCCGGGTTGGACAACAGCCGGGACTGCGGAATTGGTGAGAGGGAGTAGGGTGAAGGTGGGATCATTAACCCGGATGGCTTCCTGGACAAAGGGTAAGACTTGCAGCCGTGCTTGATGTTGGATTGGCGTGTCTTGGGGGTAATGCTGCTGGGCATCAACAATTAGCAGATAATTATAAGTGCCTGGTATCGCATCGAGTGGTACGGGAATCTGGAAAACCACCTCACTACTTTGTCCCCGCCCTAACGCCAGACGTTCATAAGGGGAAATACACCACTGGTGCAGGAATTGGGAGGTTTCATCTATATAAATATCAATTAAGGCGCTTTGATTGCCCTCATTGGTAATCGTGACGCACAACTCAAACGTCAAACCGGGTGTAATTGGCGCATCCCCAGAGGGATTCACAATCATAGATAGGGGTTTTCCCGGTGTCAGCGCTTGCTGAATCATCTCAGAAAACTGGCTACCTTGTCGTCTCATTTCACTGCGGTAGTAACGGGGAATGCCTTCCACTTGTATTTCTCGGACAAAACCCTCTTGAACTAACTCATCTAGTTCTATGGCGATCATCTGTTCGTTTTCATTCAGGTGATCGGCAATTTCGGGTAGGGTATGTCCTTCCTGGCGACGGATAAACAGAACAATTTGCCGTTGACGTTCCGGAAGTGCCAAAATATCGGCAATATTTATTGTTTTACCACCATTTGCCGAAGGATTGGATGGATTGCTATTCATAGTTTCCCTTTCCCCTCTGGGTTTGACCTCACATCCTGCTGACTTCCGCTAAACCGATTCTTTCTACGTTCAGCATGGGTGGAGCGACAACTGTATTAATGTTTACAGCGTTCACTCTGACAATTAAACCGCAAGGGAGACCGAATGTCAGCTATTGTCATCTATCCTAGGTAGAATGGCACTGACTTAAGCCCTCAACTAAAGTTGGGGCTAAAAGCTTAAACCCGTTTTAACGGGTTCAAAGAGCTACTCAGCAAGCTCAATTCTTACTTGAGCTTTAGGCGATATTCCGTTTGAGCGTGTCAGAAGCGAAGACAGCGCTGACTACAAACTACGCGATCGCAGGTTGTCCTAGACAGATGAACGAGAGTGGCTGGTATTAAGAAACAAGTCAATCCATTGTACAAGAGTGCGATCGCAGATTCTTATTCTCGGATATTGTACAGTCTGGGGTAGGGAATGCGATCGCGACTTTACTCAAAACTTGAAACGCTTTCGGGTTGGGGGTTTGACTGGTTTTGGGAGGGAATGCGATTAGCTTCGCTACTGCCGAGGGCAATCACCTTAATCCCCTGTCACCTTTATAATCGTTATGCAGTAAGGCTTACATGAGACAGATAGCATAGTCTTTTTGCGCCATTCCTAGGATGCCAGATCGAGCTATATCACTTAAGCTTAATCGCTTCAAACAAGCGTATTATAAGGGTTTGGCAAAGTCTTTGTAAAAACTTCGCGATCGCTAAATTTTCTACTTGTCGAGTGGGTACACTGGGTAAAGAACCTCACCACACTACGACAGTATGGACTTTATCGACCAAATTAAATCTATCTCTCAGCAAATCTTAAAGCTAAGAGAGCAAATTCAGACAGAAGAAGCTACCAAAAGCGCTTTTGTTATGCCTTTCATTAATGCTTTAGGATATAACGTTTTTAACCCAATAGAGGTTTGCCCTGAATTCACGGCTGACGTACCTGGACTAAAAGGGGAAAAGGTAGATTATGCAATCATCATGCATGAAAAGCCGATCATCTTGATTGAATGTAAATGGTGTGGAGGGAGTCTAGAGAACCCTAAGCATAACTCACAGTTGCACAGATACTTTCATACAACAGAGGCAAAGTTTAGCGTTTTGACCAATGGGATTATCTATCGGTTTTACACCGATAGATAATCCCAACATCATGGATGAAAAATCATTTTTTGAGTTCAATATGTTGGACTTCCACGAGTCCAATATTAATGAACTAAAACGTTTTTCCAAATCAAGCTTTAATTCGGGTGAATTGGAAGATGTTGCCAGGAATCTTCTCTATACTAAAGAAATTAAGCGTATCATGACAGAGCAACTGGCTGACCCATCTCCTGAATTCGTCAAGTTTTTTGCCAGTCAAGTATATTCTGGGAGGCTGGCTGCATCGGTTATGGAAAGGTTTACAGATATAACCAGACGGTCACTAAAAGAATTTATTAATGAGCGCATTACAGAAAGGCTAGCGGCTGCTATTAACACACCAGAAACCTCTACACCATCAACTGAAGGGCAAGAGGTTGAATCTGAATCCTCTTCAGACGAAGGAATAGTGACGACAGAAGAAGAGTTGGAAGCTTTTCATATCGTTAAAGCGATTCTACGTGAAGTTGTAGATGTTGGACGTATTGAGTACAAAGACACCAAAAGCTACTTTGGTGTTAATCTAGACGGCAAGACAACAAAAACTATTTGCCGACTTCGGTTTTTCCCGACAAAAAAATCTATCGCCATTATTGATGCTGAAGGGAAAGAAGCCAAGAAAGTCCTCTCAAGCTTGAATGAAATTTATGGGGTGGCAGGAATATTAAAAGACAGAGCTAGATATCTAGCCCAAGATGAGACAACACAACCTGAAGTTGTTGAACAGTAACTCATGACCCATTAAGCCCAAAAACCGTAGGGGCGCACCGACGTGCGCCCAATTCACTGACCTGCGCCCGATTCAATCGTCAACGCTATATCCTTTTTTAGCCGTTTCAGCAGAGGAATCCGCTTCGGCTTCAACCCACCCCCTAACCATTTCAATGGGCATACCAATAGGAGCAAACAAAACTTGATAACCAGGATTCACGACATACCCCTTTGCTCTTTCTTTCTCCTTCGCTACTGACATTATCTTTAGCTTGGCTCAATTCCGTTTCGGCTAAATTTGTCAATCTATGATAATTTAAACGGCTACCAACCTAAGGCGGGACAAGATGAAGAAAAAAGTTGAGGGGGGTTGCGAATAATGTTCGCGTTAAATAATCGCGAACAAATACCTCTGAATCGTGAGAGACACAGATTGACACAGACAACGAAATAATTTCCCCAACAATCGAATTATCTTCTCCCCATTGAGAACTAACATCTCTGTGTAATCAGTGCTACCAGCCTCCCACCTCTACCGTTCCTGCTTGCTCTGAGAAATCAGTGTTACCATCTTTATTCAGCCAGGGAGTGCCATATCCAAAGACGCGATCGCAGATTAAACTAAGAGGCGGCGCTTACTGCTAATCTTTCTTATCGTCCTCTCCCAACCCGCTCAGGAGCCAGTATTGATGATTCGCCTGCCTAACAACCACCCGATTTTAAAGGGTTCTAGACTATGGTCAATGGTTGTGGTTTCAGCATCCCTCGTATTGCCCTTGATGCTAGCTCAATCCTTTTATTCCGGTTCTAAACCGATCGCATCTTCTCCCCAACCGTCTCCGGAGCAATCACCCCGATCGGAAGTTCCACCGCCGCCAAATCCGTCCCCGGCTGAAGTAGAATGGCGTCATCGTCTGGTTGCTCAAAGTCTCTCCTGGCAATATCCCTCAACTCCCGTTCCCAAGGCAACCCCATCTCAATCCTCTACTGCTCAAGATACCGCGAAAACTCAAGCCTCAGGGACTAAACCACCGACAGCAAACAAAACTGCTCAAACTCAAACCTCGGCGGCTCAATCACCGACAGCGAATCAGACACCTCAAACTCAAACCTCAGCTTCCAAACCCCCTACTCCCCTACCGCCCAAACCCAACGCCCAGACTCAAGCCCAAACTCCACCCCCGAAATCATCTGCCGCCGCTTCCGGAAACTCCGCTAAAGCAGAAAATCCTCCAGCTAATACTGCAAGCTTAGAAATGCGAGTTGCGATCGCGACAGGAGTAAGTTCCTTAGACGTTGGCACATCTACAGCCGGAATAGTCGTGGATGGAAATGGGAAAACATTAGGAAAACTCGAGGCGAACGAAGGAGTTAACGCTCAACCCAATGGTTCTTATCTTCGCATCGGTGAATGGAAAACCCCAGGGGGCGTTTGGCTTAAACCCACAGGTGGCGGGTTTGTTTTTGTCAATGGTCGCTGGTATCGAGGGGATTTACTCTTAGTATCACAAGGGGATAGTCTGCTTGCCGTTAATTATATTGAGCTTGAGGCGTATCTAGCCAGTGTCGTCGGTTCAGAAATCTATCCCAGTTGGCCCCCCGCTGCCCTGAAAGCCCAAGCGATCGCGGCTCGTTCTTATGCGATCGTCCATTACATTCGACCTGCTAATCAGTTATACGATTTGGGTAATACTCAGCGTTGGCAGGTATATAAGGGAATTGAGTCGGAGTGGAATACCACGACTCAAGCGGTTCAGCAAACCCAGGGAATGTTTCTCAGTTATAAAGGGGGCGTCGTGGAATCCCTGTACGCTGCTTCAGATAGTATTGTTAGTAATGTTTTTGGCGGTCGAGGAATGAGCCAAAAGGGAGCTTATGAGTTGGCGATGCAGGGGTATGATTACAAACAAATTTTAGCCCATTATTATCCGGGTGCGGGGTTGTCGTGGATTGAGGCTCAGTGAGGGTCATTTGTCATTCGTCAGGGTTTCCAATACATCTGGCAACGGCAAGCGAGACAGGAAGCGATGATGGTTGTTTCAATGAAGCTCCGGCTTCAGCGGATCTTGCCGGAGTACTTCACCAATCCCTACTTATGCATAAGGGTGGGTTTTGTTGTTCAGTTATTGGTAACAAGCTAGCGCTAGTTCCTAAACCCGCCCCTACAGTGGCTGGCGTTTGTCCCGACAATTGACCCTTCAACTACGCTTAGGGCATGGTTTTTACGTCTTGCGATCGCTATTCAATACACCAACTGATACCAAATCCGGGGAACGCTACTCCTGTTATAACCCAGTCCGCGCAGGCGGACGAAAGTTTGTATAGCAGCCATTTCAATCGCCTATCGCCTCCTCTTGCAGGGGGTTAACTAACAGTCCGTAAATATCTAGACAATTAGTGACATAACTAGACATTTTCTATGATATAGTCAGGCAATGTCTAGTTTAACCCCCCAAGAAAGAAGCAGCTACTCGACTTTGTGTGACGGTCTTGCACTTTGC
>NZ_JAVJRX010000191.1:0-95935 GCF_040219735.1 Coleofasciculus sp. G1-WW12-02
ACCGGAGGGGCAACCATACCCCTCCACCCCGAAAGGGGTATGCTTCTTAAACCGCTACCGCGTGTTCCTCCCTGGTCTAAAGCTTGCCCGATAAGCGAAGCGAAGGGACACAGGGTTTCCCACAACGAAGGATTTTTATGATTGGGAGTTTTTAGGAAACTTAACATAGTTAACTTTTTTTATCTCCGAATATAGCGTTTCCAGATCTAGTGAGGTACTATGCCTTGCCTTGGGCGCAATCCTGGCAAGGCTTGCGCCCCGAAAAAAAAATTTCCGATCTTAAGAATTATAAACTATTGTAACGAATATAGCGTTTTCATTTGAGATGTAAACAAGCACCCCTTGCCCAGTAAGGCTTTCAGGGCTTTTGCTCTACACGAATCATCTGAAAACGCTATAGCCGTCCTATTTAGTTTGTGGCAATTTATTTTCTGGCTAGACTCTAGGTTAGTAATCGATTGTCAACTCAATCGATTGTAAATCTTTTTTTTAACAAAGTGTAATTCTTGTAAACAACAGGGTGTCAGATGGAATTCACAACTACAACTGAACAATTTTTTCCTTTAGGTCTTGATCCGGAAACCAACCCTGCCTCTCTGGGGTTAACTGAAAATCAAACGGCAGAGAACCCTGCTGCATCTACATCTAGTGTTGATTTGGAGGCTACTCTCACAACCCTGTCTCTTAGTCAATGGACAGATGACTTGGTGGTGAATACCCTCATACCTTCTGATTCTACTGTTGAGGATACTCAACTAGACTCGGAAGATTCTTCAGAAAACAATCTTCCTTTAGTCGGTGCATTTGGCGACGCTTTGACTGGGACAATTTCCTCGAAAAAGCCGGAACAGGGAAACGGTCTGTCCGAGGACGCCCAAGAAAAGGAAAAGAAAGAAAAAGATAAACTAAAAAGTTTGTTTTCGGCATCCAAACTTGCTGCAATCACGGGCGACCCCAAGACAGTCCGTGTTAACGTCGGGGGTTCAGAAAACTATCTCGATAGTCAAGGTCAGGTTTGGGCAGCAGACAGTAACTTCACCAGCGGTAAAAGCGGGAAAAGCTTTAAAACATTACCCAAAGTTACAGGAACCAAGGAGTCAGTCCTGTTTCAGTCGGGGCGTCAGGCAGCAGAGTTTGAGTATTTATTTGCTCTGCCCAACGGTGACTATGAAGTGAGGTTAAGTTTTGTCGAAACGCCTTATGTCCTTGAAGCTGATCAACGAGAGTTTCAGGTAAAAGCCAATCAACTAGTTGCTCTTGATGAAGTTGATGTGATTCAAGAGATAAAGGCTAAGAAGAAAAATGCTGTTGATAAAATTGATGCCATCATCAAAGCGGAAAAGCTCAAAAATAAATTAGGCATTGGCAAGATAAAAATCCTGGAAATTGAAGAGGCTGTTAAGGGATTAGAAGATGAAAAAATTAGCGGCATCCTTAAAAAAGGAAAATTTAAAGACAAACTAGAAATTGATGAAGCTGAAACCCTACTTCAAGCCGTTAAAGATAAACCAGAAACTAATACAGCCCTGACTCAAACCTTTAAAGCCAAGGTAAAAGATGGGTTTCTTGAATTAAATTTCAAATCTCTTAAAGGTGAAGCCGCTCGCCTCTCAAGTATTGAAATTGTTCCGGATGAAAAGAAAGGAAAAGGAAATAAGAAGAGTAAAAGTGACGAGTCGCTCTTGCCAGTACTCCAAATCAACGACTTAACCTTGGCAAGTGACGAGTCGCTCTTGCCAGTAGCTAGAAGCAGCGACTTAAGTTTGGCAACAGCTTCGGCTAACGAGCCAACCGTATCAGCAACCCAAGTGACTACCTCCGCAATACGTATCAATGCGGGGGGAGGAAACTATACCGATAGTGAAGGTAACCTTTGGCAGGCGGACAATTATTTTACCGCCGGAAATACCTCTTTATTCAATGTTCCCATTGCTGGTACTAGCGAAGATACTCTCTATCAAACAGAACGCTGGCGGAAAAACTTCGGGTATGCAATTCCCGTCGATAATGGCACTTATACCGTTAACCTGCACTTTGCCGAAGTTTACTTCGATTTAGCCGGAAAACGGGTGTTTGATGCCACCGTTGAGGGCCAGTTACTCAATGACAATTTAGACATTGTTTCGGTAACTGGAGCAAAAAATTCCGCCTTAATCACATCCCTTTCTGCTGTAAACGTTAGCGATGGCATCCTGAATATTGACTTTGCTGGTGTTGTTGACAAAGCCAAGATTTCAGCTATTGAGGTATTAGCGAGTCCCAGTGCAGATACGATAGTGCCAACCGCTAGCCTGAGTGCGACTAATGTCACCCAAGAGGGCGGAACCAGTTACCAATTCAGTGTCATCTACTCTGATAACAAAGCCGTTAACTTGTCCACTGTGGACAGCAATGACCTGCTCGTCACTGGACCTAATGGGTTCAGTCAGTTAGCCACTCTGAATAACGTGAAGCTAGATAGTAATGGCACGCCAATGAAAGCCACTTACAGCTTCCTGGCTCCAGGAGGAACCTGGGATTCGGGGGATAATGGCACTTACGCGATCGCTCAGCAAGCTAACCAAGTGATGGACACCAGTGGCAATGCGGTGTCTAGCGGTTCTCTGGGAACCTTTAACGTCAACGCCGCTCCCCCAGTACCAACAGATATCCGGATCAATGTGGGAGGAGGAAACTATACAGATACTCAAGGTAACCTTTGGTTCGCCGATACCCACTTCACCAACGGCAATACCTCATCAACCAGTGCTGCTATTGATGGTACCGTAGAAGATACCCTGTATAAAACAGAGCGCTACCATAGCTCCTTCGGGTACGACATTCCCATCGTCAATGGCACCTATACGGTAAACCTGCACTTTGCCGAAACTTTCTTTAATCAAGAAGGACAACGGGCGTTTGATGTGGCGGTTGAGGGTGATCCGTTCCTGAATAATTTAGACATCTTCTCGGTTACTGGGGTGAAGAATACCGCCTTAATCACCTCCCTGGCAAATGTTAATGTCACCGATGGCGTCCTCGACCTAGACTTGAATGCTCTGGTCAATAACGCCAAGCTCTCAGCCATTGAGATATTAGCCAATCCCATCCCGGATACCATCATACCAACCGCTAGTTTGAAGGCGACTGATGTAACCTACCGAGGTGGAACCGAGTATCAATTCAGCGTCACCTACTCCGATAACCAAGTCATTGATTCCACCACTGTAGACAGCAGCGATGTTCTCGTCACCGGACCGAATGGGTTCAGTCAGTTAGCCACTCTACACAGTATTCAACCAGACAGTAATGGTTCTCCACTAAAAGCCATTTACAAGTTTGCTGCCCCAGGTGGAAACTGGGATGGGACAGATGATGGCACCTACACCATCGCGTTGGCAGCCAACCAAGTCAGCGACGCTAGTGGTAACTTTGTCACCAGTGGCACTCTAGGCAGCTTTGATGTTGCTGTCACCGGGACTGCACTCCCCCCCACCCTGATCAACTCCGGGGGACCAGACTACACCAGTGTTGATAGTCGGCTTTGGAAAGCCGATACCTACTTCGTTGGTGGTGGTACTAATGCCATTGCCGCGACAACGGATATCGGTAATACCTTTGACGATAAGCTATATCAAACAGAGCGCTGGCACAAAAATACCCTGTCTTATCAAGTTCCTGTCCCTGAACAAGGCACCTATACGGTCAACCTGAATTTTGCGGAAATTTACTGGGCTGATGCGGGGTTGCGGGTATTTGATGTCATCGCTGAGGGGAATGTAATCGCCAATGATCTAGACATTTACGCTCAGGTGGGTGGTAATGCGGCACTGACAATTTCCAACAATGTTGGGGTAACCGATGGCATTCTCAATATCGATTTAGTCGGTGTGGTGGAGAAGCCGAAAATCTCATCCATCGAAGTTGTCAAGGAAGAAAAGGCTCACGGGGGTCATCCCTTTCTCCATGTTGTGATCGATGCCCCAGAATATGCCATTGACTATAACGGAAATGGTAGCGAAGGGGTCAGCTTTTTGGGCAATGAATCCCACACCCATGAACCCGGTAAGGTATTGACAAGCTGGACTTGGGCAGAAGGGGCAACGGTTTTAGGCACAGGGGAAGATATTCAGGCGACTTTGGGCGTTGGTTCCCATACAGTCTCATTGACCATTGAAGATAGCAATGCACCAGCCGATAGTCTCACGGATTCGGTTGACCTGAATATATTTCCCATCAACGCCGTCGGTGGGATGTTAGTCTCCTACGATCTGGATGCTGATATTGACAATCTCACCGCCCCTGAGTTTCAGGAAATCCTACCCCTGACGCCAAAAGATCCGAATGATTTACTAGATGGCAGCTTACACCTGAAGGAAAATGGTACCTTTGGCACCTTGGGCAGTTCGTCCTACTCCAACCAAAATGTAGCCGTTGTATTCAAGGGAAAATTTGCACCCACCACCGCTGGAAACTATGATTTCACCGTTAATGGTGGCACTGATAGCGACATCTATATTAATGGCAATCTGGTCACGGCTACAGAAACGTTAACCGCAGGCACAACCTATAACCTAGAAGTTCGTGTGGCTCGGGCAGCCGGGGAAGTAAACCCCATAGAAGTACTGGCATCAATTGATGGTGCCCCACCCGCACCCCTGCAAGGAACCCATCTAACTCACGACCAAACCAGTCTGCTTCCCTTCATCAATCCCCCCGCCGATACCGATATCTCCACGTTCGGGGCTCAAATCCTCACCCTCAAGGGTATTGCGTTTTGGGAAGGTGATGCCTCCGATCAAGTTAAAGTTCACTGGGGCAATACGATTTTCACTGAACCCGATATCCAAGTGAATCAGGGGACAATCACCTTTGCCACACCTCCTGGAACCTTTGGCGACACGGTTGATGTAAGGGTGGAAACGCCCAATGGGATGAGCAATGTGGTCACCTTTAATTATGTTGAAGGAGTACCACCGATTAAATTCCTGCCTGAACAACAAACGGGTGCCACGCTATTCGGACCCACTCAGGCAACTTGGGGACCCGATGGCAGGCTCTACGTGGGAACGATTACCGGAGCCATTAAAATCTACACCTTCGATGATAACTATCAGGTGACCAATACCCAGTCCGTTTCCAGTATCGCCGGTCTGAGCAACAACAATATTTTGGGAATCGCCTTTAACCCCTTTGATGATCCTGCTGATGCCCCTAAAATCTACGTCGCCCACAGTGAACTTTTTGCCCATAATGGTGGTCAAGGACCTGTCACCGAATTTTCACCCTACAATGGTCAGGTTTCTATCCTCGAAGGACCCAACTTCTCAACGGTAACGCCTTTAATTACAGGTTTACCCGTCTCTAACCACGACCATGGAATTAACGGATTGGCGTTTGACAATCATGGAGACTTGCTCATCGCCGTTGGCGGAAATACCAATGCCGGAGTCTCCAACAACAACATTGGTGGTCTTCCGGAATCTCCGTTATCGGGGGCTATTCTGAAAGCCAAAATCACAAAACCGAATTTTAATGGAACGGTTGAGTACGAGTTAACTCCAGGAGAAACAGCACCGACTGGATTTAATGCTAATGACCAGGTATACGGATCAATCGTCAACGTGGTTCCTGGTGTGGATGTATCCGTGTTCGCCAGCGGACAGCGAAACCCCTTTGATACTGTCTGGACGACTCAAAATCGACTCTACGGCACAGATAATGGTGCCAATGCCAGCAGTGCTTTTGGTACTGCCTCTACGGGACCGAACACCGAAAAGACCATCACCGGTCAACCCGATGAAATTAACCTTTTGGTTGAGGGGAACTACTACGGACATGCCAATCGCAATCAAGGTCGCTTCGATCCTCGGCAGTATGTTTGGTATGGTGCGAATGATACAGGTGACTTTACCTCGCCCTTAGGGGCGGTAGCGTCCTCAACCAATGGGATTACCGAATACCGAGCCACGACCTTTTTGGGACAGATGCAGGGCAACCTATTGGCTCAGAAATGGAATGGCACCGTCTACAATGCTTCTGTCTCCCCCAATGGCTCCTTTGAGTCCTTAGAGACGATCATCAATACCCCAACTGCTCTAGATGTTGTGCATGGTCCTGGGGGCGCAATTCTGGGCATCGATTTCACGGACGACCAAATCACTGTTTCCCTACCCGATGATCTGGCGGCTGTCTTCGATATGACTGCCTATGATATCTTTCCCTGGCGCTCGCCGGCTGTGGGTGGTGCTACCTTCACGATTGGCGGGACAAACTTCAACCCTAACCTTGCCAATACCACAGTCACGATTGGCGGTCAGACAGCGCTTCTTACCTCCGTCTCTGCCAACCGGATTCAGGGGATTATCCCTGAGCAAACCGCCCCAACGGGTGATCTACTTGATGTAGTGGTCACCAATGACGGAACCACCTCCACCATACCCGATGCCTTTGTCTACTTGAGTAGCACCTTGGCATTCGGTGATCTGGAGTTTACGGTTAATGAAAATGGCACATCTGTGACTCAGGTGAGTGTTACTCGCACTGGCGTGAGTTTTGGCGCCGTCAGTGCAACAGTGACTCAAACCGATGGCACAGCTACCAGTGGTGTTGACTACACCAATGCTCCGATTACCGTTTCCTTTGCCGATGGGGAAACCGGAACGAAAGTGGTGTCGATTCCTATCCTAGAAGATACGGAAGTAGAAGGAGATGAGACAATCAAGTTGGTACTGGATAGTCCTACCCCATGGGCAAGAATTGGGGCGCAAAATAAAGCTACGCTGCGGATTTTGGACAATGAAGCCTTGCCAACGACCACGGCATCGGCTAAATTTACAATTGACCCACCGGGGGCAGGTATCAATAGCAGTACCTTTGGCTCCGGTTCGTTCCGAATCACCAACACCTCGACTTCGGGTCAGAAACTCGACCGGGTTTTGATTGATTTGAGTTCAAGTATTCTGCCTGATTTAGTTTTTGACCCCAATGGTACCGCTGGCGACACAGCCGCCAAAGTCTTTACCGTGGATAGCGACTCAGGAGTGGGATACCTTTCGCACACGCTGCTAAGTTCCCATGACGGTGGTTTTGATGCCTTGGAAATCCTATTCAATGACTTTGATCCGACAGAAACACTAACCTTCTCCATTGACGTTGACCCGACTAGCATTAAGGGGTCGCCACAACCCGGACCTGGCGATTCGGCTGACGTTTCTGGACTTGAGTTAACGGGTACCCAAGTGCGAGCTGATTTTAATGATGGCTCAACGTTGGTGGGAGATACCTATCGGATTCCCAACAGTGTCGATGGGTCTCAGGTGACACTCCAATCGGACTTGCCCGGTCAACCCACGATTTCAGCCGTAGGACTGTCTTCGACACGAGCCAAGGTGTCCAATGAAAATCAGACCATCCAGGTTACAGGTCCTGCGGGTGCTGAGGTTGTATTGCTGGTTACGGAGGCAGCACTGTTTACTGATAGTGGCAATGGATTTGATCTAGACCCATTTGAGGCAAACAGTATTATAGCCATTACTGAGCAGTCCGCTACCCTTGACGGGACCGGCTCTGTTGACATTCCCGTAACCTTGACCAAATCTGATCCAGAAGGAGGACTCAACTACATTGTTGCTGTGGTGAAATATTTAGATGGCACCACGAGTCCCCTTTCCTCAGAAATCATCCTCGAACTTGTGTGATGATAGTTGAACGCACCCCACTCAAATCGAAGATTCTGAGTGGGGATTCTTATGCTAGGCTTCAAATCTGTGGAAGATATAGCAGTAGACACATAGCTTAGGACTTTCCGAACTGTGGTAGAGACGTTCCGCCGGAACGTCTCTACTCAATGATCAAATGCTGTTGGCTTTGTTCGGAAAACCTAACCCCTTAATTATTTTCCCCAATCATCGCCGCCAGGGGTAGAATCGCGGCAATTCTCTCTGTGGAAATAGTACCCAGAGAACTTAACGCCACATTAAATAACCGTCCCGGTTTCAAGTCATCTTTGACCAAATTCCAGAGGCGTTGCACCTCTTCAGTGTGCAATCGGTCATCTTCGGTTAATGCCAATAGTACCTGACGCCGCAGAAACTTCCCTTCTTCAGATAGCAGATATTGTAATCCTAGTTGGGCTGTGGGTAGCAAATCAAAGTTCTCATCCGATCGCGCGATCGCTATCATATTCTCTAACCGTTGCCATTGGAATCTACCATCCTTAAACAACACCTCAATCAACCGCCGCCGCATTGCTGGCGATTCACCCTTGAGTAGACGTTTGGCGATGTAAGGATAAGACACCTCAACTATTTTGAAATCTGGATTCAGGGTTAACGCCAACCCTTCCTGAGTCACCAACGACCGAATAATTAGGGCAAATTTGGCTGGAACTCGGAACGGATAGTCAAACATTAACTCCGAAAAACTATCCGTAATCGTTTTAAAATTGAAGTCCCGTACACTTTGACCCACCGCGTCTCCCAGCACTCGTTCTATGGCAGGAATAATCGGTATGATATCTGTCTCCGGGGTTAAAAAGCCCAGTATGACAAACTTTTTCGCTAACTCCACATAATCCTTATTGATTAAATCAATAACTGCACTTACGATAGTTTCTTTCGTTTCTTCCTCCAACTGATCCATCATGCCAAAGTCAATGTAAGCCATGCGACCATCGGGCATAGCAAACAAGTTACCGGGATGGGGATCAGCGTGGAAAAAGCCGTGTTCTAAGAGTTGGCGCAAACCCGCTATGACGCCAGTTTGAATAATTTGGTCAGCATCAAGTCCAGCCGTGCAAAGACTTTTTGTATCGGTTAGCTTACACCCATTAATCCACTCTAAGGTTAAAACCCGGTGGTTACTGTACGTCCAATAAATGGTCGGCACTTTGACACTGGGATCATCGCGGAAGTTACTGGCAAAGAGTTCTGCATGGCGACCTTCGTTGATATAATCAATTTCTTCAAACAACTTAATGCCAAATTCATCGACAATTAACGTCAAATCATGACCCAAATTTAGGGGGAGCCATCGGGATAACCAACCGGCTGACTTCCGCATTAAATACAGATCCAGGGTGAGTAACTTGAGTAGGTTAGGACGCTGAACTTTAACGGCTACCTCTTCCCCGGTATGCAGATAAGCGTGATAAACTTGACCGAGACTTGCCGCAGCGATTGGATCTGGAGAAATTTGGCGATAGACTTCACTCACCGGACGCTCTAACTCTGACTCGATAATCCCTAAGGCGGTTTCATTGTCAAAGGGCGGGAGTTGGTCTTGTAGCTTAATCAGTTCTTCTAAGAAATCTTTGCGAACTAAATCTGGGCGCGTGGATAAAGCTTGTCCCACTTTAATGAATGTCGGACCGAGGCGAGTCAAGATCTGTCGCAGTTGAGTAGCGCGTTTAAACCGATTCCGCTCAACTTGGTTCCGCCACTCGTCCCACTTGAGACCTAGAATAAACTGCACAAAGTTCCAGATAATCCTTAACGCCCGCCAGAGAACCACCCAAGGGCGATAGCGGTATTTGGCTGCGATCTCGTCGGGATCATAGCGCCGTCTGGGTTGAATCTGTTCGGCTTCAAGATAATCAACTTCAATGTAATGCTGACTCACAGCCATTTATAGCCTCTCACGTAACGAACTAGAAAAGTTTATTTATTTTTTTATCGTTTTGTTAAGTATATTCTATGTGATCCTACTTAGTCCAGACCACAACAGCGCTGAGAGGGAGTGGGAAGAGTCGAGAGGCTGACGGGAAACAAGTAGGCTGAAACCCTTGCCCGATAAAGCTTTCAGTTACCATGAAAACGAGATGCAACAGGCAGAAGATACTATGCTAATACAAAAGAAGCCACAGACCCATACTCTAGAAGACTATTTCGCCTTAGAGGAACAATCCGAAACCAAACATGAGTACCACAACGGAGAAATTGTACCCATGACTGGCGGCACGACCAATCATAATCGTATTATTATTAATTTAGTGGCTTTTTTAAAGTTTGCCTTTCGGGGGAAACCACTGAGTTTTTTTGCCAGTGATGTTCGTCTATGGCTGCCCGAATACAATCGCTACACATACCCCGATTTACAGATTATTTCTGGAGATATTCTGTATTATGAGAACCGCAAAGATACTGTAACCAACCCTTCAATTATTGTGGAAGTACTCTCGAATTCAACCCGCAGTTACGACAAAGGAGATAAGTTTAAATATTATCGCTCCCTACCTACGTTTCAAGAATATATCACCATCGACCAATATGGCTTTGAGGTGGAACAATATGTCAAAACCGATGACGGCAAATGGTTGGTGACTTACCTGGAATCTGAAGACTCTGTTTTATCCTTGACCTCTGTTGAGTTTGAAATCTCCTTAAAGGATTTATACGATTGCGTAAACTTCTCTGAAGCAGATTAGATGTTATCTCTTCCATTACCGGAGGAATTTGATTAGCAAGGGATTACTCAGCAGTATCTCAGACGAGTGAAAGCAATCTATCGAGAGTCTGATGAATTTGAATGATTCTCGATTCTCAGAACCTAGACGCGATTCGAGACAATACTGACGCGATCGCACAGTTTCAGTATAGCCGTTGATGAACTATTCGCCTAGAATCTACTAGAATAATTGCTCTTGGAGGTATTGACAAGGGTGATGGTTTTATGAGATAATTACTTCATAATGGGAAAATGTACCCGCCTATAGGGTCGATTTCATCCAGATTTAATACAACTATCATAGCTGAAATCAGCAGTTTAAGCTTATCCCATCAGTAATACAGCAAATTGCCCTAACCTTGAACAACGCATCTCAATCAGAAGTGAGGATCAGAACCCGTCAAAAATGTGGATGCGATACGTTCTCTTCGGAACAGGCTCCGCCAACGCGCCAAGGTTAATCCCTTCCAGTTATCCTCCAGTTCAGGTAATGTTCAGCGTTCAATTATCCTGATGCAACATTATTCGGAGGGCGCACATCTATGCGCCCCTAAAGTTTCTGGATATAAAACCCCTTATGTATTACAGCAATTGATCAATCACTAGCTAAGTGAGTCGGCTTTTGACTGGTTGCGATCGCGAACCGGGGTTACACCCACTGATGCTCTAGCTCATAGACAACAAAGCTTTGGAATTCCGGTGCATTAGCAGAACCCAAAGACTTTTTGGAGAGTTGCCGCCAACCGCCAAGTTTGAACTCTTGTTCAGCAATCCGTGGGGACATTTTGTGTTCATCGCCAGAACCCGTCATTAGGTCATTATACGTTGCTCGGAGTTCGTCGATTGCGACTTCAATACAATTCCTTTCCATGGCGTAGTCAACAACATACCTATACCAAATCCAGAGTGCCTGTTGCCGACGCCGTTCAAATTCCAATGCCACAGGCGGAATCTCCTCTGAACGTTTATAATTTTCTACCTCAGCCGCCGTTGTCAAAATATACCCATTCGCGATGTAGATAAGTTCAGCGTTAGCAATCCGTACTGCATCAGTTTCATCGCAGTAATCTGGGCAAAATTCATCCCCGACAATGAAAATGCCATCTTTTTTTAGCACCTGCTTGGCGTGAATTAAATAGTTTGACGGCAAATGGTGGTGAGCGCCCCAAGAGAGGATTATATCTACGGGTTCGTTCCACTCTTCAAAGGGACAGTTGAATACTTTAGCATTAGTGTTAGCGAGACGACGTTCTAATTTAACCACAATATCAGGTTCTGCTTCTGCCGCGATCAGTTCGATTTCCGAGAACTGCTTGAGCAACCTTGACGCAAAATACCCAGTACCACAGCCAACATCAAGCAGACGAACGGGTAGTTCGAGGCGTTGGCAATGTTGTTTAACCAGTCTCATGATGTAGGCGTCACCTTCCGCAATTTGAGGATGACCTTTACGCATCAATTTTGCAATATCTCCTTCCGCAAAGTTGACCATCATTGGGGAATTATCAGTAACAAAAACAGACATCTACAAACTCCTGTAATAGGAGTAAATATATTAACCTGGGTTCGGCATAGGCAAGAAAACACATTTGTCCTGGCTAGACTATAGGCATAGGGATGAAGCGGCTTGAAACAAACAGATGCTTTCCACTCCTTATCGCAATGCATTGGCTTTCCCTTGTCCAATTCTAATTTTTTGCCAGAATTGGGTTACCCCTTTAACGATAGCATTGAACCCATACATCACGCGACCTTTGAGACCAGCAAGAAAAAAGTAATTGAAAGAACAGACAGGTAATTTGGCAATTATTTCTTGAGCCAACGCTTTCTTATCACCGGAACCTCGTAAACGAAATTGCGTTGCATTGGTAGCACCATAAACAATACGCAGCCAGAGGCGAGGATGTAAGAAAAAGTAGTTCCATAATGGCGGTTTGCAACCGATTATATCAGCCATATCATCCATGTAAATATGATAATCAACCAAACTACGGATGCGAAGAGCATTATGTTCAAACTGGTTTAAATAGTTCTCTCGATCTATCGATGCTATTTGCTCCATTTCCGCCGCAGCCGGAAGCGTTTTTTCACCAGTACAAATCAAGGCAAACAATCGGGCTTGCATTTCCATAATCGGAAACTGACTTCCGAACCCCGGACGTGCCCAGCCAATCCAAGTGATTTTGTCTCGATACTGGGGATGAAATAGATGTTTGTAAAGGTTCCGGGGGTCAGTTTGCTTCAGTTCATCGGGAAGGAAAGGTACATAGTTTTTGTAGCCCGTACAAAATAGTACCGCATTTACATCTTGCAAAGTTTTCCCATCAACCGTGAGTAATGTTTTGCCACCATCTTTTACCGTAATTATGTCACCAACGACGTGACACCCATGCTCCACAATTGCCTTTGGTAACGCGAATGTTTTAGTTCCGTATGTTCCCAAAACTCCGTTTCTGCACTTAACTTTCTCATTCAGGGTAACGGCAGTTTGCTCAACAGGATTGTTGTAATTTAACCACTGTCGCAAGATAATTTTGCTCAAGGTATATCCATAGTCTCTGGGTAAGCCGTATATACCCCGATTGCTAGCGATGTCGTTGGCGCGATTATTTCTCTGGCGAGGTACGACAAACCCCGTTGAATGCCGCAGACTAACCCAGCAATTATTGGCGACACGAGATAATTCTAGAGCTATGTCTGAACCGGATTCACCGCCGCCAACGACTAATATATTTTTGCCCGCAAAGCCCTCAGCATTACGATAGTCTTGGGAATGGGAAAAATCTACCTCCGTTAATAATTCTTTCCATTTGGAATAATTCGGGATACTATTATTCCCGATCGCCAATGCCACTCGTTTTGAAAGTAAAGTCTCTCCAGATGCCAATTGAACTTGCCATCCTTGGTTTTCTTCCTGCTCCGCCAGGGCTACAACTTTGGCGTTGAAACGAATTTTCTCTAACACACCAAACTGTTTGGCATATCGCTTCCAATAGTCAAGGGCTTCAGTCTTTGTCCAGAATTTGTGCTGTTCTCCATCACCAATCCAGAAGTCGGAAAACATACTATAGGTGCAAGACGAGGTTAGGACTAAACTGTCGTAGGTTTTAGCAAAAACGCCACCCACATCCTCGGCTTGCTCTAAACAGACAACGTCGCGCACCCCTTGTTCGAGTAATTCTTTGGTTGTCACTAGACCTCCGGGGCCAGCTCCAATCACAATGCAATCCAACATAGAGTTTGGTGGTTTAATGTTTAAAAAATTGGCTAATAAATAGTTATTTTATTCTTTATGTAGGAATTAAATATCCACTCTACCTTATATTAGAATTTTTATCCAGTTTTTTGCATAAAAAAAACTTATTAAATTTTTCCAAAAAAATAAGTAACTTTAATAAAAATAATCGGGATTGTCTGGGAGGATATTGAGAGGAAGTTAAAATCGATTGTTTAGCGTTGAAAAGAAAAAAGAAACTATGACGACAAACCAAATTGATGCCGCTCGCCAACGGACAGTGAATTGGTACTACCAGGATGTCTGGGGTTGGCAGCCTGAAGAGATTCCTCCGGCAGAAGTACATACCACTTTTCTCAAGGCTCAACTCATTGCCGCTAATGGCGACGGGACACTGACGAATGAAGAAAGACAGTGGGCGCTGGGTCGGGCGGCGGCTTGTGGATACCGAGAAGAGCTACTGCAAGAATTAGAAACCTATCCGGCAAATGAAGATATCGTCGAGGTACTTTCTCAAACTCAGACAACCAATAAATCTCGCAAAGCTGTAATCTACTTTACGATTAAAGTTTGTGCGGCTGATGGCGTTTATCACGACAAAGAAAAAAAGGTTGTCCGTCAAGCGGCTGCGGCTCTAGGGATTGCTGAAGACGTAGTAAAAGAAATTGAAAAACTGTGTGCCGAAGAAGAACGTCTGAAACAACAACGTATTCAGTTATTGTTCCCTGATGGCAGCCCCGTACATGACTAGAGGTTTGTACAGACGTTGGATGTAACGTTTCTAGCAAAGGGATAATTGTATTATTTTTAATTATCCTGTAGGGGCGACCCGCTGGCACGAATCAACAGCAGTGTCTACTCAATTTACTCGGGTCGCCCTTGACTAAGGGAAAATAATAAACACCTGAATAGCGCTCATTGTCCTAGCTAAGAACAATGTTTGGGTATCAGTTGTTGAACATTATTCCAGACAACGAAATCCTTTTTGTTTCTTCAGCTTGCGATCAAAACTAACTGTTTCTGTACAACCCGCTTGATGGACAATCGCTCCGATTAAATAATCCGAAAAGTCAGCACTACCTTGTTTGTACCGCTGTAAAGCTTGATAAACAGTAGAACGGTTTTCAAATTCAAAAGCAGAACTATGTAACATTGCTTCTAGGGTATTGATAATTTCATCTTTATGGAACCCGTAGTTGCCTCCTTTGAGAACCCAAACCAACTCGCAAAGGACAATATTGGTAATAAAACAGGGCTGGTTTTGTTGAATCAGTGCGACGGCTTTTTGCCACTGCTGTTCATCATCTTGGGTAAGGTAGCGAACCAGAATGTTTGTATCAAGCCCAATCATTGGCTCCCTCAGAGATGGCAACTTCCATTTCTTCTAGGGTAGATTTCCTGATGCCAGGTCGGTGTAAAAACCCTGATAATTTTTCTACAGAAACATTAAGAGGAATCAGTTTAACCTGACCGTCTTCATCAATAACAAAATCAATTTTACTGCCACTACTAAGTTTAAGGTAGTCCTGAATTTCTTGAGGAATCGTAATTTGTCCGGTATCGGTGACTGTTGTACTGAACATGACTAAGAGTTTTGAGTCATTTAAGCCCTTTAATTATAATCCATTTGGATACCCTCGGTTGCCTTCGGTACGCCTTACGGACTAAGTGCTAACCTCTGCGTTACCCTATAAACGTTATCGAATTCACCCCTAACTCTCAAGCAATGATCACCTCAACAACTCCCTCAACTCACACCCAACCCATCTCCCTAGACGACTGGATGGAAAATCACCCAAATAGTACAGAATGGGTCAATGGAGAATTAATCGAAAAAAATGGCATGACACTCAAACATAGTCGAATTCAATCCAAACTTTCTTCTTACTGGAGAACCCATAAAGACTCCAGTGAATTAGGTGGAGAAGTCTATACAGAAGCACCTTGTCGCACCAATAAACAAGGGCGTTGTCCCGATGTCGCCTATCTTCCCCCAGAACTTGTCAGCCAATATGGTGATGCAAAAGTCCTCCCCCGAAGTTTTCCCCTGAGTGCAGAAATCGTTTCCCCCACTGATTTAGCTGAAGATGTGATTATCAAAGCCCAAGAATACTTACAATCGGGTGGTAAGGAAGTTTGGTTAGTCTTTCCAGAAAGCCGTTGGATTATTATCGCCACTCACAACCAGAGATTGGTGTTTACTTCTGGGGAAGTGGTGAGTACACAAACTGTTTTACCCGGTTTCAGTATAACCGTTGATGAACTATTAGCCTAGAATCACTAAAATCATTTCTATTTCAGTATTGACAAATGCGGTGGTTTTCTGAGATACTTATTTCATAATGGAAAAATGTGTCCGCCTATAGGGTCGCTTTTCATCCCGATTCAACACAAGTATGGGGTGAAATCACGGATTTAAGCTTGTCTGATCAGTAATAGCGTGAATTATTCTAAGCAAGCACAAGGTATCGGAATCAGTTAAAGCATCAGAACCGGACAAAAATGTAGATGCGATCGCGCCAAGGTCAACCCATCCCAGTTATCGTCTCCTGAAGGGGATGTTCAGTGTTCAAAAAACCAACGCGATCGCACCCCACCCCAAACGCAAGCAATTTCCCCTCTGCGCCCCTCTGCGCTACCCTCTGCGTCCTCTGCGTTACCCTATAAACATTACCGAATTCACCCCTAACTCTCAAACTAGGAAAATAATTTCTATTTCAGTGTTGACAAATGCCATGGTTTTGTGGGATGCTTACTTCATAATGGGAAAATGTGCCAGCCTATAGGGTCAATTTAATCCCGATTCAACACAAAGATTCGGTGAAATCACGGGTGTAAGCCTATCCAATCAGTAATACAGCAAATTGTCCTAACCTTGAACAACGCCTCTCAATCAGTTAAAGCATCAGAACCGGACAAAAATGTAGATGCGATCGCGCCAAGGTGAACCCATCCCAGTTATCGTCTCCTGAAGGAGATTTTCAGTGTTCAATTATCCCGATGCAACGAAAAGATGAGAGGGCGCACGTCTATGCGCCCCTACCGTTGACCAATGACAAATTAAGACGATTTCGCTTCTAGGCTTTCTAGGCGGCTTTTAAGTTCCTGATTTTCTTGCTTAATCTGGTCAAGTTCTTCGCGAAGCTGTTTAATCGCTTTGTCTGAACCCACCTGCTTCTGCACCTTTTGAATCGCCTCTTCCGCCCGCCGACGTACACGCCCATCCGGTGTTTGATCACACAGCGATCGCAAAACCCCAATCGCTTTGACAGTCTCCATTTGAGCTAATGCGGAAACCACCGCCACTTGAGTCAGGAAGAACGACTCCCCAGATAACTCCTCTAACGCCTCCAATATTTCCTCTAGCTTATTCGGGGTTTGACCCGTGGAAATCGTACCTAAAGCCCGAATTGACGCCAGTCGCAAGGGTTGAGGAACACCGGGCTTAGTGTACTCCATAATTACATCTAACGCCTGGGGTGAAGACTTCATCTGACTCAATCCCGCGATCGCACCCGATCGCACAACTTCATTCCAACCCGCACGTTGATTAAGGATCGTGCTTAAAAGTTGCAGCACTTCATCAGCTTTATCTTTCATACTCCCTGACGCCAGTTTACCCAGCACCTTCGCCGCAGACGCTTCCACATAATAACTAGCATCCCCCACCTCTAGTAGATGCTTTAATGCTTCATAGCTTTCTACTGTTTTCACCTTATTCAAGGCTTCAACCACCGAGCGCCGCACCCGCGCATCTTTATCCGGCAATCCAGCGACTAAAGCAACAGAGGCTTGATCCAGTTTGACCTTTGCTAATTGTTTAGCGACTTCGACTCGTACACCCCAGAACGGATCATCAGTCATGGCTTGGGCTAACGCCTGAACCACTTCTAACCCCCCCTTCTTAACTAACGCTTGGGCGGCGTAAATCCGGGAAACGGGGTCAGGGTCATGTTTTAGCTGGGCTTTCAGTTCGGCTAACGGATACTCCAGCGTCACCGTTTTTAAGTAATTGTTCCCTGCATCAAAACTAATAAACTGGGGCTTTTTCTCCAAGGGGAAATAGAAACTCTGTTCCCGTTCATGGATGCGAACCTTAAATGTTTTCAGTGGGGAATCAGCGTCTTTGTAGCCAAAAGCGATGGGAATTTTTAGGTCAAATAGCTCATTTTTACTACCATTTTGACTCTCTTTTGCATGGCTTTGGCTAACTGTCACTTTCGCCAACTGGCTGTCGGCGTCCCAGGTGTAGCTAACTTTATAGTCGGGATGACCACCTCGGAAGACATATTGATCGAACAAAAAGAGGAGATTTCGACCCGTGGCTTTTTCAATTGCCCGTAATAGGTCAACGGTTTCTACTGTATTATGGGCATTATCTTGCACAAAGGTTTGAATCGTCTTCCAGAATAACTCATCCCCCAATTCCGCCCGAATCATGTGATAGACACAAGCCCCTTTTTCATAAAGGTGGCGGTCATACAATTCAATCGCTTCTCGGTAGATATGGGTAACAATGGGGCGGCGATAGCGGGAGGTGTCTTCGTGTATGTAGCTGCGGGCTTCATTAAGTAGGTAATACGCCCCATCATCTTTACCATACTCCTGCTGGGTCCACAAAACTTCGGTATAGGACGCCATTCCTTCCTTAATCCAAGCATGGGACCAATGCTTGATCACCACCAAGTCACCAAACCATTGATGTGCCAATTCGTGGGCGACTAAGCTTTCGGTACGCATCCCATCAAGCGCCGCCCGTTCATCGAGTAAGCAGCGATCGGTAAGTAGGGTGGTAGAGGTGTTTTCCATCCCCCCAAAGATAAAGTCATCAACACAGACTTGGGCGTATTTAGGATAAGGATAGGGATAGCCAAAGACATGACTAAAGAATTCTATCATCTGGGGCGTTTTCCCCATACTGCGCCGCCCATCATCTTCGCGCCCTTTTTCTACATAATAGGTAACAGGTTTTCCTTGCCATTGATCACGAATTTCGGCAAAGTCCCCTACCGCCAGGGTCATCAAATAGGTAGGATGAACATGGTTCTGTAACCAGTGATAGGTTGTGCGATCGCCCTCTTGTTGAGTTCCGATCAGTTCCCCATTGGATATCGCCATCAGGGGTTTGGGAACCGTGACGCGCAGTTCAGAACTGGCTAATTGACCGGGATAATCGAAACAGGGGAACCAGAAGCGAGAGTCTTCATCTTCTCCCTGTGTCCACACCTGGGTGGGTTTGTTGGGGTAATCTTGGCTGGGAGTAATGAAATAGATACCCCGTTGCGGCTTCTCCACATGATACGCGATCGCGATTTTTACCTCTTTCCCCGCCTCAGTCGGGTTGTGAAGTTGGATCTGTAGTTGTTCCCCGTCACAGTCAAAGGGTTGGGATTCACCATCAATCTGCACCGATTCAATCGTCAGGTTCACCGCATCCAGGACAAACTGATGGATATCATTCCGCACTGGCGTTAAAGTAATAGTGCAAGTCCCTTCTAAGCGCTGCTTGGGGATATCCAAGACCAAATCCAGGAAAATATGATTAACTTGTCCCGGGCGATCGGGGTTGTAGTGGGGTCTAGCACCCGGTAATTCAAAGGACTTGTGACCGTTTTGATCCGAATCAAAATAAGACTGTGCCATGTGTGAATTTGTCAAACGTTAACAGAACAACTACAGGTATCTCTTCCTTCCAGGTTAGCTTGTCTCCCCGACTCCCAGTCAATGCGAACCAGCGTTTTAACTTAGAGCTCTCTTAACCTTAAACAATCACTACGCCAAAAAATATTTTGTGTAGGGTGGGTTAGGCGGGTTTCTCATCAGGACAATAACCATTGAATAAATTCTCCGCCGTAACCCACCAATATTAATGCTGAAGCGAATATCATTTAACCTACCTTGTTGGTTTTAAAAATACGTCTATTTTCCATTACTATGAATTTTTAATTTTCCTCAAAACCTCGGAAATCATCATTTTTAACTGAGGAACATCTTCCTGAACCGCTTGCCAGATGATTTCCACATTTGCATTAAAATAATCATGAATCAGTTTATCCCGCATTCCGGCAATATCTCTCCAAGGAATATCAGGATATTGATTTCTCACTGAATCAGGTACTCGCTTCACAGCTTCACCAATAATTTCCATAGCTCTTGAAACTGCAAAAACCTTCTCTAAATTTTGTGAGAAAGCTTCAAAATCAATACCTGCGGTAAACTGTTCAATAGCAGCAACAGCATCCAAAATATCCTGTAAATAGTCCTCCACTTGCCGTTTGGTCACAGGTAAACAACCTCCGCCAAAACCCGCTCTCCAATTCGAGGCTTCAAGCCTCCCTTATGCACCAGATCAACCTTAACTCCTAGGTTATCAGTAAGATAATTCTCCAAATTGACAAACTTTAACAAGCTGGGTGTCTGGGAAAACTCCACTAACACATCAACATCGCTCGTTTCAGTCTGCTCTTTTCTCACGTAGGAACCAAAAATACCGAGTTCCCTAACCTGATAACGTTCCTGCAACACTGACTTATTTTGCACAAGCCATTGCTTGATTTCCTCTAAAGTTTTCATCACCCCAATCTCACGTTGAATAAGTACGGTGTTAATCTAGCTTACACCAATCCGGATGGAAACTTGAATAGTGGGTGTTTTAGGCGCACGTCTTTTTACCCTATAGTTTCTGGATGTTAGGCTAATCTATCCGATTGGCTGTACTACGGCACTATTGTGAATTATATTTGCGGAGAATTTCATCAACAAAATAACTGTTTCACGAAAAACACGACACCAGTTAACCCACGCCAAGCATAAAAAAAGCGGTGAAGCCAGAAGGTAACATCGCCTCACCGCAAAATTAATTAAAGTTTTAGTTGGAATTTGCTAGTCCTAATGAATATACTCCACCTAACCTGGATCAGGGAAGAGAAAACCTGCCCAGAGTTCAAGCAATAGGGCTTGAGTTTTTGGTTCCTTGGGTTCAAACCCAAAGCAGGTTAATACTTTCCCCCTTTACGCAGAAACAATGTAATCCGAGTCAATCACACTCACCTGATTCGCATCCACTAAGGCTTGATAAACCATAGCAGCCACCTCACCACGGGTAGCCGCTTTTGTCGGATTTAGTTTTTTGATATCAGGGTGATTCACCACAATTTGTTTCTTCGTTGCCGTGGCTACTTCCTCCTTACCATAGTCAGGAATATCATCGCTATCCTCGTAAACATTTAAGGCATTATCATCAGATTCTGATAATTCTAATCCATTCACCAAAGACACCAAAACCTGAACCCGTTCTACATTATCTCCCTGGCGGAACATATCACCAGGATAACCAGACAGAAATTCGCCGCGATAGGCTTTTTGAATCACATCCTTTGCCCAAGACTTGTCACTAACATCCAGAAATTTCTTGGCTTCCCGTTTAGGTTCAGGGTCAAAGGCTTTAACCAATAACGCCGCATATTGAGCGCGGGTCATTTTTTCATTGGGTTTAAATGTACCATCACCAAAACCGCTAATTAACCCTTTCTTGAGTAATCCTTCAATAAAGGGTTTTGCCCAATGGTTTTGAATATCAGGGAAGGTTTTACTGGCGCTAACAATATAGTCTGAGTTAACTTCACTCACCTGATTCGCATCAACCAGCGCCTGATACACCATCGCCGCCACCTCAGCACGGGTAGCATCTTTTGTCGGGTTAAGTTGTTTCGTATCCGGATAACTCACCACAATTTCTTTCTTGGTTGCCGTGTTGACTTCATCTTTGGCATAATCTGGAATAGCCGCGCGATCGCTATAGGTAATCAACACCGTCTCATCGCTTGCCGATAACTCCAATCCATTAACCAAAGAAACAATCACTTGCACCCGTTGCACATTATCATTGGGTTTAAAGGTATTTTTTGGAAAACCAGACAGGAATTCGCCGCGATAAGCCTGTTGTATCACATCCTTTGCCCATAAATCAGCGGCAACATCTGTGAAATTTATCGCATTCCGTTTAGCCGAGGGATTAAAGGCTTTCACTAATAGTGCCGCATATTGAGCGCGGGTCATTTTTTCATCGGGCTTAAATGTGCCATCTTTAAAGCCGCTAATTAATCCTTTGTCAAGTAATCCTTCAATAAAGGGTTTTGCCCAGTGGTTTTGAATATCGGAGAAGCTATCCGGTGGTGAATCCCCATTACCACCATCTCCACCGCTATCACCGTTATCACCGACGATGCTGCCCTCAATTTTAACTGAACCACTAACTTGATTACTCGTCAACTGATTTCCCCAAGAAACCAGGGTATTCTTGCTGGAGTTGAGAATGGCGAATTTGCCGTTGTTGCGAAAAATATTATTACCTGGAGCTTCTTTGCTACCTAAGTCGGGTTCGGCATTGCCTGTCACGGCTATACCGTATTCTTCATTATCTTCAATCCGGTTATTTCGCAGGATAGGTTTAGCATCTACAGAAACTCCCACTCCGAAACGGTTTTCAGAAATAAGATTATCTACAACTCGCGGCGTCGCATTGCCATCAATGCTAATACCGTACCCTGCTTTTTTGCAACTATTATTTTTAATTTCACCTTGAGCATTTTTGGTAAAGGAGATGCCATTACCACCATTATCAATGAAGTTATTATTGACAACGTTAGGTTTGGCTGTTCCTGTGGCTAAAACCCCTTCGCGATTACATTGAGTAAAGGTACAGTTGGTTATAGTCGGATCAGTCGATTCAATCCAAATCCCTGTGCCTCGCGTGGCTTTATTCGTCACCGTGACACCACGCACTTCGGTTGTATTTGCGAGTAAAAGGGTTATATTTTGTTGAGCCAGCGTGGGACTAATATACTCACCACTTCCTTCAATTACAATACCACTGCCTTTATTCCCTTCATTGCCTACAAGTTTGACCCCAGATGGGACTTGCAGTGGGAAAATCTCGCCGCTAGTCCCATTATAGGTTCCCGCCGCCAGTTGGATAGTTGTATCGGCTTGGGCTTGTTGCAGGGCTTTGGACAGGGTTTTCCAGGGAGCAGATTGGTCACCCGCAGCGCTATCGTTTCCGGTAGCGGGATTAACGTAAAGAGTTTGAGCCATAATGTAATCTTTCTATCGAAACAATAATGAGAGTATTGACTTGAGATAAGGGTGAATGTTTCCCAGCCTAGGCTCAACTCAGGGCAAAAATCATCCTTCATTTGGGTGAAATCTAGCTACTCACGGTTCCCTAGCCTCAGATTTTACACTGTTCAGAGCAAATGTACTAACAGGATTACGCCATGGTGCAACACACATAATGCATTATGTGTAGGGGCGCACGGGGCGTGCGCCCTAGGCTGTAGTCGATGCAATCGAGAGTTGCGATAAATTGCATGGGTTTTAGTTAGTTTTGAATATACGCGATCGCGTATTGCCGGATTTAGAAACCTACTCCAATTGTCTGTTTTTTGCCTGTCGCTTGTGTCGGCTAATCTATTGAAAACAATAAACGCAGCCTTCTCGAATAAGTAACCCAGAAAAGCCCAGATGGTGTTCGACTTACACCAATTTTACATTGTACAGTTTGAAGCGATGATCGTTGGTGATAATAATGTAATCTTCGGCTTTCGCCTGAGCGATAATTAGCCGATCAAAAGGATCTTGATGATGAAAGGGCAAATGCTGCAATATTTCGTAATGACTAAACTTAGCGTCTAAAATTTGAAACTGATTATTTATTAGAAAAATTTCTAACTCAGACAATGAAATCGACAAAGACAACTTGCTGATACTAATCTTAATGGTCATTTCCCATAAACTCGCTTGACTGACATAGATAGAATTAGCAGGATTAGCAATTAATTTTTGTGCCTGTGTAGAAAGATTAGTGTTCCCTTCAATAAACCAAATTAGTATATGAGTATCAATTAAATAGTTCATGATAGCATATAGTCTTCAAAACCCGGAGGTATTGCATCAAAATCATCTGCCACATAACTAAAAATACCTTTGCCACAACCAAATTGCCGAGGCTTAGTCGGGGCTATATTTTTCACTGAGTTTTCTTTTATGTTCTGAATTTCATTTAAGAGTTGAACATCTTGCAATAACAAAATCCACTGAATCAGTTCTAGTTTAAGAGATTCTATCTTCATGGCTTTTACAGATATAAGTTTTTTGACTTAAATTACGCGCTATTAAGATGAGAAACTAGCCCATCTAAATTTATTTATAATGCGAGGGTTTTGAAAGGGAAGCAGTATAATTATTATAATATCAATTAGCTAGTCAATAGTCAAACTGCGCCACACCTGAACAAATGGGAATGACGGGACTTGAACCCGCTATTGACTTGTTCCACAAACAAGCGCCGCGACCGCTTTGGCTTCAGACACCATCATGGATCTGGCGGGGGTCGAACCCGCAACCTCCTGTGTGCAAAACAGGCGTTTTCCCATTAGAACTACAGACCGTTACATAAGACTTACCCAAAGTTGCCCAAAGCGTGGACATCCTTGACGCTTACTTCCTGCTTCATCCTGGTGGTGACGGCACTCAACCAGTCCACAGGCTAACACCACCTAACTGGCGGCTATCTCTCTCACCTATCTAGCTGTGGTTTTTAGCTGGATAGGTGTACCAATAAAGTATACACATAATTGGGGGAGCGGGGGAGCATTTTTTTCCGTTTTGTCTATTACCTAAGATACGTCTCAGTTGGATTGTTCTTGGCTCCCCAAGTTGGTGAACGACTACAATTGATATCCTTGGAAATTCAACCTGAATCTTTAGTCAAATTATCATTGACGCAATATCTCTCGCACTTCCCCTAAAATCTGTCCCAATCTATTTTGACCACTGCTATCTTTACCGCACCCCCAGTAGTAATCTATGGGAGAATTCTCGACAATTAAGTCATCTCCTGTCGCCAAAAGTATCTCGCGGATATCGGCATTTGCTTTAAACTTTTGCAATACTCCCCGCTTCATGATTTCATCCTTAACTTGTTCCCAATCGCTACGGAGAGGATGTTCCCGACTTCTGCCCATTTTGGCAGCTTCCTTGGGTGTTTTTACCTCGCGGATTTTGTCGAACCAAGGATGATCCGTATCGACGAATTTCTGTGCCTGGAAGTAATGTTCACTCGTTGCCCACCAATAACCATCTAACTCGAAACCATGGTGAGAGAAGTTGGAAAAGCAACCGTAGGGTTTTTCGCGGGTGCTGTAGAAGTAGACAGGCATAATTTAAATTGGTATTTTTGTACTATTTTAGTCCAATATTTGTAATTTTGCGATCGCCCTCTCGTACTAAGTATGTAAGCTCTTAGAAGTAACGATAAAACGGGAAAATCTGATGCTAGGATGAATTAATCTGTTTGTAGTAAGCGCTAAAGCGCTTCTTCTGGCACGAAGCGTGCCTACTACGAACGAACCCCCGAAAACTATGTCCTCGCCACGTTCTCTGAGAATTGAACTGACTGTTTCTGCCTCCAATCCCAACTTACTCGAAGGTCTAGAAACCTGGTTGCGCTTGGGTTTAATCAGTGATGCCCAAGTTAAGCAATTAAGTCGAATCTCTCTGTCTTGTCGCGTACCTCAACCAGAGATTGCGCCGCTTCCATCTCGTCCTCAAGTTGCGTCTCCCCGGAAGGTGAAAACTCAGGTAGAGGAACCCGTTCCTACGGTGTCACCCTTATCCGGTGTCTGGCAGTCATGGCAAGAGGAACTGAGTGTACGCTGGCTGCTGTTTCTGGGTGTCTTTCTGGTTGTTGTCTCTTCCGGTGTCCTCGCCGCAACTCAATGGCAGAATTTTCCCCCGGCGGGACAGTATGGTGTTTTATGGGCATATACTGTTGTCTTTTGGGGCATTAGCCTTTGGGCGGGAAAGCGTTCTAACTTAAAGTTAACCTCTCAAACCTTGCAACTGATTGCCCTACTTTTAGTCCCGGTTAATTTTTGGGCAATGGATAGCTTTGGGTTATGGCGTCATCCCTGGGAATGGATTGTTGTTGGTGTTGCGGCTTTAAGCCTAACCGGGATTACGGTTATCAATCAATCTATCCAAACCAACTCATTCCGCCTTACCTCCCGCGCCTCTCTAATTTTATGGTTGAGTTATCTGCACTGGGGTTGGAATTGGTCACAGGTTCCATTAGTCGCCGTTTATTTAGGCGTCATCGGAACCGCAATTTTCCTCCCCTCTGCCTTTCCAATCCCTCGCGCTTCCCCATCTGTGCCTAATCATGCCCCTACGGGCAGTTTAGTGGTGATTTATGCCCTAACGGTGTTGTTAGGACGGGCGATTTTCGTGATGAATGTGCCAATTGTCCAACTTGGTTTGGCGATGGGAATCTGTGGTTGGTTGTTGGCGCGACAGGGAAAGCCTCCAGCCGTCTCACCAGAGTCTGTTTCCTCCTTTAGTACAAAACTCTGGGATGGAATTGGCGGCGGGTTATTGCTGATGGGTTGGTTGGTTTCGGTAGGAGAAGCAATTCCTTGGCAAGCTACGGCGGTTAGTGGGTTGGCGATTTTGTTTTTCGCCCAGCGCTTACAGTATTCTCGGCGGCGTCGGGATTTAGCTGCCATTTTTATTATTAGTTTGCAAACGCTGTTTTTACTATGGCGATTAATCCCGTTGGCGGTACGAGAAGATGTAATCGCATTCCTCTCTCAACAGTTTGGTTTAGTCGTCGAAGCTTGGTGGGGTGTCGCCCTGTTTCCCTACGTTATTCTCTGGGTGGGCTTGACAGATTGGCTGTATCGTAAGTCGAACCCTAAATTAGCCCGTTTTGGGGAAGGACTCACATTAGGATTGGGTGTAATGTTAACGGTAATCAGTACCCTGAATCCGACGACGCGATCGCTCAATCTATTACTCTCGACTGTAACCCTTGGTATTGTTACCCATCGTCGCCCTCCTCTGCGAATTCCTCTGGTTTATCTCACCCATATCGCCGGATTATTCACCCTCTGTTCGTTTATCGAGGGATGGTTTGGGACTCTCAGCGAACCCCTCTGGGCAAGTTTATTGTTGGCGCTAATGGTAGGAGAATGGAGTCTAAGTATAAGGCAGGAGGCTTTCAGAAGCCAGGAAGGGCAAACCGTAGAAGCAAATCCCCCATCTCCTGTTCCCAAACAAATTTGGTATCGCAGTTGTTGGCACATTGGTTTTGTCCTCGCTGGAATTAGTTATGTTTTATTGGCTGGGGAGGGATTTCCTGATGGGGTTTCCTTTTCCCCGCACCCTTGGGGACTTTTATGGTTACTCACCCCATTAACCTTAACTGGAGTTGCCCGTCTTACTCAGCGATCGCGGCGCATTCAGGCGGCTTCGTGGAGTGCGATCGCGTTATTTTTTGCCCAAGGGCTAACCCTATTCACACCGCACAGTAGACTGATAGGCTTAGGGATTGCTACGGTTTTAATGTTCCTCAATAGCCGCTATTTACGCCAAACTGTAGCCGCCGCGATCGCGATTGGATTTGCCCTCAGCTTTTTGGCTGCATGGCTTTGGCAAGGAATTCCCGGATTATCTCCCTTATCTGTCGCCGATTGGTATTTGGCTGGCGCGATCGCAATTCTCGGATTATGGCTGCTACGGGCTAGCTTAATTCCCCAGTCTGGCAGGTTAGCTACATTGTACGCCCAAGCCTCGGATGGATGGGCAATTGCCCTGTCTGGTACAGAATTAGGATTTCTGACGCTACACATTACCCAGAGTTACATCGAACTGATTCCATCGAGTTGGCAATACTTAACCGCCTCAATTTTAATTGGCGGTGCGATTTGGTTTCGCTGTTGGCGATCATTTACAGAATTTGGTGTTTACGGCATCAGTTGGGCAATTGAATTAGCGATCGCAGATACCATTGTCTTACGAAATGGTTCATCCTTAACCCTAGCCACCGCCAATATTATCCTGGCACTTTTAACGCTATTCCTCACAGATTGGTGGTTTGCCCGTTTAGAGGGGGACACAGGGGAACCCGTAGAGACGCGCCCTGATACGTCTGGAAGCCCGTTTGTAGGGGCGGGTTTTACCGATAACGTTTTGGAGACAACCGTTAATTTAACTAAACCCGCCCTTCTTTGGGAACAGGGAAGAAGTTACCGGGATGCACTGGAAATTTTACCCTTAATTTATGCCCTGATTGGCATTGGTTTACGCTGGACTTATTTCACCCCTTATACCGGGTTACTCACTCTCGGTGCGGCGTTAACCGGGATAGGCGTAGGGCGTCGCCGTCTTTCCTGGAAAGGTATCACCTATCTTTCCCTAGCGGGTATTTCCATCGCCTGGTATGAATTGGTGATTTACCAGATGCTGCAAGCAGATGGGGGAAATCCGGCGGATGGCTTTACTATTTTAGGAGTTGTGGCGACTGCGATCGCGGTTATTTATCGAGTGTTGGCTTGGTTTTGGCAATCGCGCGATCGTTCCCAATTTCTCAACCTCAGTATCACTGAAATTAAAATCACCGCCCATATTCACTGGGCAATTGCCAGTTTCCTGATGGTGCTAGCGGCTGGAATGTCTGTGTTCACAACACCAAACCTGAGAACCGTCGGACTTGCCATCAGTTGGATACTGGCTATCTATGCGTTATTACAGGGGCGTACCAGAGGACAACAACGCCAGTTTTTTGCCTCATCTGCTAACGTCTGGATATACGCCGGATTAACCCAAGTCGCCGCCACAGGTGTTTATGCACGTTTGGCATGGACACAGTTAAGTATATTTGACCCTTGGAGAGGGGTAATGGCTTGTTTATTCGCGATCGCTCTTTTTCAACTTCCCTGGCGACGCTGGGGATGGAACGATAAACCTTGGCAACATTACGCCATAATATCTCCTCTGCTAACAGTTTGCTTCAATTATCAAACCCTATCTTCAATCAATTTACTAGCAGTTGCGGGTTTTTATGCCTGGGTTGCCAACCGCCAGTCTAATTTACGTTGGACGTATTTGAGTCTATTTTTCGTTGATTGGGCAATCTGGCGTGTTTTAGTTAATCAACAGCTCACCGAACCCTTATGGTATGCTGCCATAATTGGCGGTTCTTGCCTCTACATTGCCCAAATTGATCCAGAATTAAGACGTACCCGAAAACGACAAACTCGTCATTATCTCCGCTTACTGGGTAGTAGCATCATTTGTTTAGCCGCGTTCTTTTTCCATCAAGGTACTGGACTGATTCCAGGAATAATTAGCCTGATTGCCATATTTACTGGATTAGGACTGCGAATTAGGGCATTCTTAATGGTTGGAACTGCCACATTTGTGCTAACGGTTTTTTACCAGTTAGTTGTTTTGAGTTTTCAGTATCCATTTTCAAAATGGGTCGTTGGCTTAATCGCTGGCATCATTTTTATTAGCATTGCCGCTAATTTTGAACAGCGACGGGAGCAAATTTTGGGCATTTTCCAAAACTGGGCGAACCAGTGGCGAGAATGGGAATAAGCAAAGGTTTTTCCAGACGTGCCATGGCACGTCTTTTAGCTGGGTCAGTTTGATTATTGATTGTGTAGGGGCGGGTTTCACGATTATCTTTTCGGTTACATCCATAAGTAACTAAACCCGCCCCTACTCAGGCTTCTAGACTACCAGTGAAAAGTGTTAGAATTCCGCTGACACAAAGGAGTGACTAATGAAATGCTGACCACTCAGCCAGGTGGAAACCTCAAGGTTTTATAGAACCTACAACCAACACCCTGGATTTTATCGAGGGTTAACCTTTATGGTTTGAGAGTTGACTGTCTAACCTTTAACGATTGAACGTTAAGCGTTAAGCGTTGAGCTTTAAGCTTTAAAGGTAATAGACGATGGAATCGCTACGCAATTGAGCTATCCACCGCAACCCATAAATTTAGAGATTTTCGAGTGACCAGCAATTCTATCTTAGTCGGGAATCTCAATCATTGTCCGAGCATTGCTAATTGACAGTACCCGGTCAACCGTTGATTTAAACTCTTCAACAAACCCTTGCCGTCTCTCGATGTCTTCTGCCAGATTAGTGGGATCGAGTATTTCTACCCCTTCTCGTGACAAGAAGCTATCCGCCAGAGATTGATATTTTGCAGAAGCCGCATTTTTACCTAACACCTCTAGGGCTAACTTATCAAGTCGTTCTTTCACTCGTGCTTGAGCGGCTTTGTACTCATTCTGAGTGCGAGTATACGCCGACACCATCGTGTGAAAAACTGCCTCATAGTACACGATGAAATTCTTCATCTCGATAGCTTCAGCCACTGTCATTTCTTGACCCGCGACGGAAACCATGGTGGAGGCATTAGACAAAACAACGGCTCGTTTAATTGTCCGTCGTCTAGCAATTAAATCATCGACTCGTTGTAAACCAGCGCGTGCTTTAGAGGCATGTTCCTCTCTCGATTTGTAGCCTGTTGGCACTTTGCCGACTTCCACAACAGCAATTAACGTATTATTATCTAAATTGGCTCGTGCAGAATCAATCCGTTTTTCCAACAGTGTCAACTCTGCCAAAGCATCAGTCACCGTCATCGTAGTCATTTTCACTCCTCCTCTTCTATAAAAATTACGGATAAACAGGTGGCAAGATTTGCACAGGCAAAAAGGCTTGACTCAACACCTGTATTCAAAAGCAGATGGCGGGAATCGAACCCACATCGAGGATTTACCACACCCTTGTGTTGCCATTGACACCACATCTGCATGACTAGCTATTTTCATAACTGCCAATAACCACTCCAGTACGTTGACATTCCCCTTAACTTGCCCCTAAAATAGTCTTCTAAGCGGAGGTCAGTTCACAACTTGAAGTTAATACTTGTAGCTCCCAGTTCACAACTGTTTGCAGCTTTTCAACAGTATTTCAGCTATTTACCCAACGTAGAAATCGTTAACGACTATTTCCAGTGGTTGCCCGAATTTGACTGTTTAGTCAGCCCTGCCAATTCATTTGGCATGATGGATGGTGGCATGGATGCAGAAATTGTACAGTTTTTTGGTCGTTCCCTGATGATAAACGTTCAGCAGCACATCCTGGAAGAATTCCTGGGAGAACAGCCTGTTGGTACATCATTTATTGTGGAAACGGGTCATCTAAAACACCCTTTTTTGGCTCATACACCCACCATGCGAGTACCCATGTCTATTGCTGGCACTGATATCCCATACATAGCCATGTGGGCAATGCTTTTGGCGGTTCGACGACACAATCAAAATGCTACCCGAAAAATTGATAGGATTGCCTGTCCTGGATTAGGCACAGGAATAGGGCGAATTCCTTATCACGAAGCAGCTAGACAGATGGCAGTTGCTTATGACAACTTCTTACATCCACCCAAATTTCTCAATTGTATCGTTGCGGCTGAACGACAACTTCAGATTTGGGAAGGTGAACGTTCAAGCTTTGCCTGAGTCGCGAGTAGCAGTGTACTTGGCAAGCAGGTGGCGAGAGTCGAACCCACAATTTCAAGAAATCGGGTTTAAGCCGATCGCGTCTGCCAATTCCGCCACAGGAGCGAGTTTTGGTACTATGAATGGATGCCGGGACAGGAGTTGAACCTGTATCTCAGACTTCAGAGGACTGCGACTTTCCATTCGTCCACCCGGCAATAAATGGCTGCCCCAGTAGGACTCGAACCTACAACCCCCGCGTTAACAGCGCGTCGCTCTACCATTGAGCTATAGGGCAATGCCAGTCCCCCAGGTCAGTATTGAACTGACGACCTCTTGCTTTTCAAGCAAGCGCTCTACCCAACTGAGCTACCGGGGGAAATGGTTGATTGGCGCAGGGACTGAGATTTGAACTCAGATCATCGGTTTTGGAGACCGAAATGTTGCCGTTACACTATCCCTACATTCAATTTGAACTTTGAAAGCAAAATTCAATGGGTCGGGCAGGATTCGCACCTGCAACGCATAAAAGCGGCTGTTTTACAGACAGTTGCCCACCCTAATAGGCGAGCCGACCCAGAGTCTATGTAGTATGTCTGGCTCGATATACTACATAAAGCGGAGAGGACAGGAGTCGTTCGCGGAGCGTTCTCGAAGAGTAGCTGCAATGGGTTGCCCCATGCTTCCTTAGCACTTAAGTGCTTTCACCAATTCAGCCACCTCTCCAGATAGCCCCAAGGAGACTTGAACTCCTCTTTCTGCCTTGAGGGGGCAGCGTCCTAACCACTAGACGATGAGGCTGGATCACAAGATATTGAGTGGGAGCAGCAGGAATCGAACCCGCAACCAGACGGTTAAAAGCCGCCTGCTCTGCCAGTTGAGCTATACTCCCCTTACTCAAATAATCCGCTTCTTTTGAAGGTCAAGGTAGGAGCTGTCAGTATTCCCTTCAACCCCTCAATTACTTGACCTGATTCATCAATGTCATAGCCCCAACGGGATTTGAACCCGTGTCTTCTGAGCGAAAATCAGAGATCCTTGTCCACTAGACAATGGAGCCAGATAGCGGGAGCGACGAGACTTGAAAAGAGCAACCTCAGACTCGACAGGTCTTTGCTCTAGCCATTGAGCTACGCCCCCACATTGATAAAAAAAATGTGTTACATATTCAGTTTTCAAGGTTCGGCTTGAGCGCTTGGAGTCAAGCGGTTTTGCTCTCTCCCCTTCGCTCTTAAATACATACTACAAAAATACTACAAGTCTGTCAAGGGTTTGGGCAAAAAATTTTTTGGACTTGGCTCAAAACCTTATAGAGAGGAAGATTCAAGCGCGATCGCACGGGTGTCCGACTATTTAGGTCGAATGGCACACTCAGATGAGGCTGGTGGGCGGTGCCCACCCTACGGTAAAGGGAATTTTTCTGGGTTATCCGTCAATTGGGTAGAGGTTGTACGGGACAATCCTTTGAGCAGTACACTTCGACAAAACGAATCGTGGCTGTATCCTTATACTCCTTCGTCTGGTTAAATTCCTTTTGGGGTGAGGGATAGACTCCAGCCAAGCTATCATCATTCGCTGCACCCAGCCGGAAGGCAATGTCTGGAGACGGATGTTGGGCAAACTTGACGTATTCCCGCGACTCGTTAACAGTGTTATAGGTAAGAGTCGCCTCTCCGTAAACGTCTTCTGCTTGCTTCAGGGGGGTTCCGGGTCCAACACCCTCAGCCGTTTGATAATTGGGATTATCTGTAACTAACGCCTCGATGATATCGTCGTCACTCATGGGTATTCCCGCCGGATACAAGATGTAGTATTGGGGTTTACCTTCTTGAACGATCGCGATCGCATCAAAATCGACCATAAACGGTGACGTAACCTGAAACTCAGCTTGATCTCCCAGCAATTTTTTCAGTTCACCCAGCGTCATCCCAACTTGCGCCACTCCAATCCCCTTTGCAGATATCCGTTGGGTTTGAGCCGATTGAGTGGATTTAGACGGATCAACTGGGGAACGTTCGCCCGGTGAGGTACGAGGGGATGATGGCTGCGCCGATGGTGTATCTTGAGAAGACACAGATGATGTATCCGTCAGGTTTGGAGAGTTGTTCTCGCAACTGACGAGTAGGCAAAAAATAAACGTGATCAGAGGAATTTGTAGTTGGCGCATGATTGACTTAACCCGTTTTAACTCACATCTTGCACCATCCCAGGGTAAGCTGATTTTATTTAGGCTTCTTCCCTAATAGTGGAACACCTATTCCCACAGCACCGAATGCAAGCAAGCCTAACACCGAACCGGGTTCAGGAACAACCGCCGCTAGAGCGCGATCGGCTTGAATTAAACCAAAACCACTGTCAAAGTCAAAGCCAGGACTTTCCATATCCAGGGCAGTGGTTTCCAATATACGATAAATTTCAGTTGGGCTAGTACCGGGCGCCGCTTGCAAGATTAGAGCCGCCACAGCCGCCGCATGGGGAGCCGCCGCAGACGTACCAAAGAAGTTCGGAAAACCATCACCTTCAGGATCTCTGGGATCTAAGAAAGGAGGTGGGAAAAATGTTGTATTTGTTCCATCAACAGCAATAATATCTGGCTTTAAGCGAATTTCCGGATTTGCCAAGCGATTACCCGCCCTATCAAACAGAATCGGAGTCGGTCCTGCTGAGGAGAATGGCTGTAATTTAGGTGGAGCAACACCAAATTCGGGTGTGTCTTGATAAAACGCCGCGCCAACAGCTTCTGCTCCCCTAGCATTAGGATGCCCAAACACCGTTCCACTAGCCGTATCATACTCATTCAGCGTACCATCGCCAAACAATATGTACTTCATCAATCCAGGATCTAAACCCTCTACCTTTGATATAGCTAGGTTAAATGTATCGGTTCCTAATGACCCATCATTGAAGAACGAGAAAAATTCAACCGCATCATTGCCCACATTTTGATTGATGCTGCTCGCCAATATATTCGTTCCTGACTCATCAAACAGGAAAATATCCAAATCATTAGGAGAACCCGCACCACCGCTCACCGAAAAGAACGGTGAATCCCACTGAAACGAGATGCCAAATCCGCCGTTTTCAGGAATCGTCAAACTTTGCAAAATATCGATTCCTGTTCCTGGATCAAAATCATGAAATTCACCGCTGACTAAAGGTTCAAACAGATTACTTCCATTAAACGCACTTTCGTAAGACTGTCGAGCATCGTTACCCGCCGCCGAGAAATAGGCAACACCCTGAGCAACGACAGTATCAACGGCTTGAGCGATGATTCCATCCTGGAACATTGGCTCAGTCGGGTAAAAGATGTCATCTACAATAATGTCAGCACCAGCATTGGCGAGTGCCAGAATCCCTTGAGCAAAATCTGTTTCATTAAACGCCGCCGTGTGAAACGCTAAATTAGCACCCGGCGCCACGTCATGAATCAGTTGCATCATGGCACGACCTTCATCAATACCAAAGATATCTTCACCTAAACTCCCGTCATTGGGTAAATCTTTCAGCACATTGATACCCGATGGCAAATCTCCACTCGCCACATCCTCTGCGGCTGTGCCTAAAAAATTAAAGCTATCTGATAATACCCCAATCGTAACCCCTTTTCCATCCACACCAAACCGATTACGCGCTACATCTGCACGTAAGGCGACATTCGCCTGACTGGTTGTTTTGCCAACATTGGTTATGGGTTTATAAGCTGGCTTAGCGAATTTTAAGCTTTCTAACTGTGCCATAGAAGCAAGAGCATCAATAACCACGTTGTTATTGTAGGTCTGCAATAAAGATGAGGTATTCTGCCCATAAAAATTGCCTTTATTAACAGCCATCGGCGCTAAATCAAACATCAGCTTACTCAGGGAACCTTTTTTGATGGCGCTAGTTTCAATAGAGTTTCCTCCACTGTCAAATGTGATTGCCTCTGCTCTATTGGGTAGATAGCTAATCGTCGCCGTGGTCAGAATGGTAACTGATGCAACGGTTTGAGCGAGACGTTTCATCTTTTTGTCCTGCCAATAAAATTATTATGTATCTATCCATAGAATAAATCTATTTAAATTAAATAGGTGAGATATGTCTTTATCTTTATCAATAATTTATTTTTTCAAATTAATATAAATATTGATGTTTATGAAGATTCCGTAAAGAAAAATGAGTTCTTGGATTGCAGTTTGCTTACCCAAGTGTTATGGGCGCACGTCGATCCTGCGTGTCAACTTAAGCCACAACCCTTGCCAATCCTAATTTTCAGCGAGGGCGTCCCTGCTCCCTATACAAGTCATAGTTCCCTCGGAACACCTCTATAAGGCTCCCCCAGCTTCCCCAGCTTCCCCAGCTCCCCCAGCTCCCCCTGCTCCCCCAGCTCCCCCTGCTTTTGGCGCTTAAGTTGCAATGCACGTCGGTACGCCCCTACGGTTTGGCTTGCCCTTGAATGGGGCAAGATGTGGGTTAAAAGCTAAAGGTGGTGCGGATAGCCCCGATAACAATGTCCTTATTATCACTATCGTGATCAGGTGCAGTGAGCCAGATGATTCCTGGTGTGATGGCAATGTTATCGGTTAGCTGATACTGATAAAACGCTTCAATGTGGAAAGACGTATCCTCATCCTCGGTATTGATCCCGGCAATATTAACGCTAGAATCCGTAACTTTTGGTTCCATCCCCACCAAAATCGCGGCGACACTTCCTTCTTTGCCTAAATCCGGGAAGGCTAAGCTAACCGCCCAATTCCAAATATCTAAGTCACCGCGATCAATTTGTCCACCTAACGTCGAAAGGGTTGTGGTTTTGGTATAGCCTAGCCAACCGCCAAGGGCGAAGCGATCGCTTAACCGCCATGATAGTTCTACACCGTAGGCATTGCTAGACGTGGGAACGGCATTACCGATCACATCTTCAGTAAAACTGCGAAAATTGGAGCGTCGGCTTCCAGTGTCGGTATCTTGATTGTAGGCGTGAATATAGGTTAATCCAATATCGAGTCTATCGCTCGGCTTAAACAAAATCTGGGCAAGCGCCCCATAGGGACCATTGAATATGCCATTATCCTCACCGGGATCAGCCGCCTCACTCGCTAAATAGCCGACACCGAGTGTCACCTTATCACCGAAGGCGTGATTCATAACGATGCCAGCACCATCCAGATAATAATAGATAGAATGCCTTGTCCCAAAGCGAGAAAGTGCCCCACTAGCCCCATCACCATCCAGGAAAGGATTAACCGTACTGGCAAAGTCATCAGACGCACCAGCATTGGCTTCAATGACAACCCGGGTATTTTCACCCAAGGGGAAATCATAGAGTAACGCATCAACGACGACATCACTATCCGTTGCACCGGCAAAGAAGAGATCGCCTTCGGGTGTGAGTGTCTGTTCTGTCAGAGAACCTAAACCTTCAGATTGCAGTCGGGTTCTGAGTACATCTTCCCCCGTGAAACTGGTATTTAATTCCAGGCGGGTGCGATGACCAAAAATGGTTACATTATCGATATCATTTCCATTAGCATCCTCCCCCGCCGCTATACCTGCTAATCCAAAGATGACTTCGCCCGATAGTTTGGTGGTTGTGGAAAACTGATTATCCTCTAAAAACGCGACTCGTCCTTCTAAATTATCTACCCGCGCTCCGAGGGTGGCGAGTTCGGCTTCAAATTCTTGGATTAACCGTTGCAAGGTTTCTAAGTCACTTCCATCAACACCATTATTCCCTGCTATTAAGCGTTCGATTTGCTGCAAACAGGCATTTAATCCGGCGGCAAATTCATAACGAGTCATGGCACGATTCCCCCGATAGGTGCCATCGGGATATCCCGCAATACAACCATAGCGTTCAACGAGCGATCGCAAGGCTTCATACGCCCAGTCTCCGGGAGATACATCCCGTAACTGAGAGACATTCGTCACTTGCTCTAAAGCGTTCGTCTCGTTGCTGTAATGGTTAATTTGTTCCCAAATTTTATCACTGGAATTGCCACCATGATTAGGACTTTGGGCTAGCTGGGTTAGTGGAGCAACGGTTTCTTTTTCTGGGCTTGCGGTAATGGCTAAGGATTCTGCTGTCTGAGGTGAATTCACTTCTGTTGCGATCGCACTAACCCCCACGCCGACTATTGCCGCCAAAATTGTCGGGCTAACCACCCCATAGTTCCACAGTAGACTGGATTGTTTCATGTTCTCACACCTATGACGTGATAGTCGGGAATTGATGATCCCTTGACTTCATCACAATAACGATTTTCATTATCAAAACAAAGCGGGATTCCGTCAATCCCCGTACCGGGGACATGACCAGTTTCTGGGCAACAAAAGGGGCCACCCTTGCCGTATTGCCTCTAAGCAAACTGCATGAAGGGTTAGCTGGCAATCGAGCAGTTCAACGTCTTCATCCCTCGCTTGTTTTTGACTAATCTTTAAAATGGAAGGATCTTTGAACTCAATCGTTTGATGACACTGAAGACATACAAGATGATGGTGGTGTTTTAAACCCGAATAATTCAGCTCATAGTGCTTATGTCCTTCTGCCAATTCCAGTTCTCGCAGTATACCGATGCGAACCATTAACTTAACGGTTCTGTATACGGTGGATAAACTGACATTTTTACCAAGACTCTCTAAACAATCATGCAAATCCTCGACACTAAGATGCTCACCTGGGGGAAGTTCTTGAAACACTTGCAGAATCGTCTCTCTCTGGGGAGTCATCCGCAAATTTCTTCGGTTGAGGGCTAATTTGAGTGAGTTTGCCGTTAAGACTTCACGCATTCAAAAATTCGTCTTATGTTTATATACTGTAGGGTGGGCAATGCCCACCCGTCTTAAGTCTGTGACATTCTACTTAAGATGGGGACGAGGAAATGGTTTGACTGGTATTCGCTGGTGAACCGTTAGCCTCTGGCGTTGAGGGATTGGGCGTTTGTGGGTTGCTACAGCTTGTCAGGGCAATCAGAGTCGCTGCTGCACCCGTGATCGACAAAAAACGAACGGATGACATTGTTAGGAATTTTTATCAATAACTGGTTTAACCAATGGTTTTTAGTCTACAGCTATTGATATTATTTTGCAATAAATGACAAAAAAATAAATAGCTATCAGAGGGAAATCACCTTAAACATACCCATACAGCCATTTTCTGCGATCGCGTCTTGGTGGGGATGGAACATATACTCACCAGGGTAGGGGTAGGAAAACTCCAGGATATGCCGTTCCGCCGTCCCCAGGGTAATCACATCCGTTTCCATTGTGGGGGTGAGGGTGCGACCGGTGGGATAAACTTGGAACAGATTGGCATGGATATGAAACGTCGCCGCCGCATCGAATTCAATCATATTCAGTAGATACAGCCGCACGAGTTGGTTTTGATAGATCGGGATGGGATGGTCTAATTAATTGATAATTATTCTTGGCTGTTGAAATTTTACCCTATCAGAGCCCAAACCCTTGATATACCGTAGGGTGGGCATTGCCCACCAACCTACTTAGATATCTGTCAAAGGTTCGCGATTCAAAATGTCTCGACATTGCCGCCACTGGGGTAAATACTGATCCATGTAGGCGTGGAATCGTTCGTTATGATAGCGTTCCCACAAATGAACTAACTCATGAACGAGCACATATTCCAGGCATTCTGTCGGTTTTTTAGCTAACTCTAAGTTTAACCAAATGCGGCGATCGCGGATATTACAACTCCCCCATTTAGTTTTCATTCTCTTAATCCCCCAATCTGCCACTTGTTGACCAATAATCGGTTGCCATTGGTTGAGTAAATCGGGTATTCTGGCTTTGAGTTGTTCGCGATACCATTCGGTTAAAACTACGGCGCGATTTTGGGTAGAAGTACCGGGATTAACGAAAAGTTGTAGGGTGTTAGGCTTCGCGATCGCGACTTCGTGACGCCCCTGTCTTTCGATGACGTGCAGTTGATACGGAGCGCCAAAGACATAATGGTTTTCCCCGGATATCATTTCCCGTTTCGGTTGGCGGGGTTGGGCGGCAAATTTGGCTTGTTGTTTCTGAATCCAAGAGAGTTTAGAAATGATGGCGAGGCGGATGTTATCCTCACTCAAGTGTAAGGGGGCTGCAACGCGGACGCGCCCATCGGGGGGATAAACTGCAAGGTGGAAATTTTTGATCGGCTTGCGTAGGATTTGGATGGGAATGTTTCGGATGATTACAGTTAGTTCTGTGTCTGGGTTATTGATACTCATCTTGATTCTTGACTAATTCTAATATTTCCGCTATATTAATAGTATTATCGCCGATCGCGGTGCGAATCGCTCCCTCAATTTCCCGTTCCTTAAACCGATTGCCGATCCACCCTTCTTTTTTGGTGCAGCGGACTGCGGTATCGATAGACAGCGCCAGGGCTTTATTTTGTCCTAAGTTATCGTAGAGCGATCGCTTGGCGGCAGTGTCGAGGGAGGCGGGATAATTTGACCTAGCTGTGCTGTCGGGTTGGACAACTTGTTCTGCCAGTTGTTTGACGTTTTCTAGGTAGTCTTGATACGTGGTGGCTTGCTGTCGCCGTTGTTCAATTAAAGCATCCAGTAAGTTTGACATTTCCTGGTAGTATTTGGGATTGACGGGAGTCTCATCAATGATGATTCTCCGCATATTATTCTCGATGGTTTCCGCGACGGCGTCTTGATTCTTTTGTAGGGTATCGGGGAGGGTTTCTAAGGCGTTCACCCCGTTTTTAACAATCAGTTGAATTAAGCCTAAATTCTCAAAATTCGAGACAACTTGGCTGGATTCGGCGCGGATGTAGGTGTCGAGGAGGTGGCGCATGGCGGGTTCGTAGAGTTTCATGTCTACAGAGTCTCCACTGGCGATTTTTACCTCATCGCGCATCTGGCTGTAATGGTTTACGTCGGCTTTAATTTGGTTGGCTTCCTGGGGGGTATACCCAGCTTCTGTCATCTCATTGGCGAGGTGGGAATAGGCGCGAATTAAGGCGTTGACGGATTGGTAGAGGGCGACTCGTTTGGGTTCATTATTGGCGATCGCGTCTTGATCGCGGGTGTCGGCGGTGCAGAAGTAATGCAGGTAGTCGGATGTGTGGCGGGGAGGGGAAACGGGTTCACATAGCGCCTTGACGGTTTCCAGGGTTTCTGAGAGGCGATCGCGCCCTTTTTCCAGGCGATTTTTCAGTAATCCGGCTACGTCGTCAGGATCGTAGCCGTCAAATGCGCCACTGGTGTAGTCGGTGACAGCGCCTTCGAGTTGTTTAAATAGGTCTTTATAATCGACGATATAACCATAGTCTTTATCCTCCCCATCCAGGCGGTTGACGCGACAGATGGCTTGGAATAAGCCATGATCTCCCATGGTTTTGTCGATGTAGAGGTAAGTCGCGGGAGGCGCATCGAAGCCAGTCAGGAGTTTATCCACGACAATTAGCAGGCGCATTTGTCCGGGTTGTTTGATAAAACGTTCTTTAACTTTGTCCTCGAATTCTTCTACTTGAGACATGGCTTTGTCTTCGGGTTGGTTGAAAAAATCTGCCAGCATTTTTCGGTAAATTTCATACTGGTGCAGTTTCTCGGTGTAGCCTTCTCCGGTTTCTTCTCCTTTGATATCAGATGGGGCGGGTTTATAACTGGTAATAATCGCGCATTTTCCGGCTAAATCGGTTTGGCTGAAGAGGTGGTAAATTTTGCAGGCTTGGTAAATACTAGAACAGACTAACATGGCATTACCGCGCCCGTCCATGAGTCGGGGTTTGGTTTCCATGTCGAGGAGGATATCGTCAACGATTTGTTCGAGGCGAGACTTGCTAGAGAGGAGGTTTTGCATGGTTCCCCACTTGCGTTTAAGTTGGGTTTTGGCGGATTCGGTTAAGCCGCGAGTTTTTACCTGAAACCACTGGTCGATTTTTTGGTGTGAGGTAATAGTTTGGTCAATATCGCGGGCTTCATAGCGCAAGTCGAGAACGATACCATCGGTGACGGCTTGATCGAATTTATAGGTGTGGATGTAATTGCCGAAAATATCGATACTTTTTTGTTTATCTTTTTTGAGGAGGGGTGTACCGGTAAAGCCGATAAAGATGGCATTGGGGAGGATGGATTTCATCGCCTTGTGGAGTTCCCCGGATTGGGTGCGGTGACATTCATCGACGAAGACAAAAAGATTTCCTTTAATTTCGCGATCGCGGGAATAGGCGGCGGCTAATTCTGCTACAAATTTATCGGTAGGGTGTTCTGAATGGCTGCCAAATTTATGCATTAAGGCACAAATCAGCCAGTCTTCATTGGTTTCTAATGTAGCGATAAGGGCAGCGCCGCCGTTACTGTAGCGTTGTTGGCGAATTTGTCCTTTTTCTTTTATCGTACCATTGAGAATCCGGACAATGTTTTCATCAACGCCTAAAAAAACGCTTTCAATTTGGTCATCGAGTTCCGTGCGATCGGTGAGAATTAGAACTCGCGCATCGGTGATGTTTTCCCGTATCCATTTGGCTAGCCATACCATGGTTAGGCTTTTACCGGAACCTTGGGTATGCCAAATAATGCCGCCTTTGCCGTCTTTTATTTGGGTTTGGGCGGCTTTGATGCCAAAGTATTGATGGGGGCGACAGGTTTTTTTGATGCCAGTGTCGAAGATGATGAAATTGTGGAGAATTTCCAGAAAGCGGGTTTTATTACACAGACGAATTAGGGCGCAATCGAGGGGATTATTGGCGGTTTCACAGTCGGAGTTAGAAAGATATTGTCGAGTCTTGGTATCGGTTTGGGGATTGTAGTTGGGGTTTTCTTCTTTCCATTCCAGATAATATTTTTCTGGCGTTTCGATGGTGGCGTAGCGGATGCCTTGGGTATCGTTTCCCGCCATAATTAATTGTAGGGTGGTGAAGAAGGGGCGGATAAATTCTTTTTTTTGGTTGTCTAGGTTTTGGCGGATGCCTTCACTTATGGAAACGATGGAACGTTTGAGTTCGAGGATACCGAGGGCGATTCCGTTGATGTAGAGGACGATATCCGGGCGTTTTTTATTGTGTCCTTTAATTGTGACTTCTTCGGCGATGGCAAAGGTATTTTGTTCGGGATGTTCCCAGTCAATTAACCAGATGGTTTGGTTTTGTTCTCCTGCACCTGCTTTAACTTTGACACCGTAGCGGAGGAGATGATAAACGGCTTTATTGGCATCATAGAGGGTTTTATCACCGAGGGCGGCGGCTTGTTCGAGTTGGCGCAGGGTTTTGGTGATTAGGGTTTGGTTAATGCCTCGGTTGCTTAACCATTGGGTTAAATGTTTGGGTTCAATATTGCGGTTGTTTTCTCGACGGTGCCAGTTACCGAGGTAGGTGTAACCGAGTTGGGTTTGGAAGAGTTGGATTACTCGGTTTTGGGTTATTCGTTCTTTTTGTCCAACGTTAGTCATAATTGATAATTGATAATTGATAATTGATAATTGTCAATTATCTGTTTTTGTTGATTTTATGATTGCGGTTAGGAGCTTTAAGAGTTCGATACAGTCTTGATTGATTGAATTAAAGCCTTTCTGATCAATGTAATCTGCCTGATGTAGTAATTCTAACCAATATTGGGTTTCATTGGCTTCTTTGAGAGCAATGGCTAGTTTATGCACAAAGTCGGCACGGCTCTCGGCGTGTTCGGCTTCGCGCACTAAAGCGCCAACTGCTGTACCACTACGAAGTAATTGTTTTGATAAGACATACTCGCGCTTTTCTTGATTCAGATATTTGAACAGCTTGACAATCCGTAAGGCAAATGCAAATGATTTTTCTTTAACTATGTTAGTTTTCATAATGGATAATTCATAATTGTCAATTATCAATTATCAATTATCAATTATCAATTGTCAATTGTCAATTGTCAATTAACCGCGTCCTTTTTCCAGGCAATTTTTCAGTAAACCCGCCACGTCATCAGCATCGTAGCCGTCAAAGAAACTACTCAATAATTTCATCGTATTGATTGACACCGCTGTCTCGATGCTGTTTCATGGAGAGTAGAATCTCCTCTAATGGCGTTTTGTCTTGCCACTGATGGCGTTCTTTGGTGTAATCGCCTTGACCTGGGCTAAAGTATTGAATAAACCGGATGGTATCAACGACTCCCAAGGAATCGATTAAGGCTTTATATCCTTTTTTAATAACTTCCTGCTGAGTATTAGTCATGGGGTTGCTCCTATTTGTGAGTAATGCTCATTAGCCATTGAACGGGATTATTAACGGGGACATTGATAAGCTGAATATGTCGAATTGTTCTCTTAATTAGACGGTCATCTGTGGATAAAAATATATCGGCACGGCTTCGTTCAGCACTGGCGATGTGGGTGGCATCATATCCAGAGAATCCTAATTGGACAAGTTCTCTAGAACGGTTTTCTATCCATTGATTGCTGATTACCTTAATTTTAGCAATACTCAGGATTGCCTTGACGTTCTTGAGTTTTTCAAAATCGGGAGTTTGAGCGAGTTCTGCATCTAAGGCGGCGCTGGTAATGAGTTTCCATTGTCCTGATTGGCATTGGCTCAAGATAGAGAGGATGGCTTGAGTTTCTAAGGCGATTCTGGGCTGGGTTTGGTCGTCAAATGGGCGATTGAGGCAGCAAGCATCTAGATAAATTCTGTAACTTTCACTCATATTAACCGCGTTCTCCCAGTTAGTAGTTCTTGCATCATCCCCTGTTTGATGGCTTGGGTTTTGGCGCGGCGGTTTTCTAGGGCGGCGATGTCGGTGTCTATGTCGGTGAGAACTTGCGCGATCGCGCGTTGTTCTTCTATTGTCGGTAGTGGAATGATTAGTTTCCTAAACATCTCCAAGTTTAAATGTCCAACGGTAGAGCCGACTTTCTCCCCAATCATGCGAATCTGAGTTCGTTCATCTCTAACAAGCCATAACAGAAAATTAGAGTTCAAAAGTGAATTTGACTGAATAACAATAATGCTTTCATAGATACTAAACTCTCGATCAACGTCAACAATTGCACATACACCAAGAGAGCCTGATTTGCTTACAAGCACATCTCCTTGTTTTGGACGACGGTATCTAGTTAACTCCTTATGTTGACGAACAGAAATAGCCCTGGCATCAGAAAAGCTGAGTCTACCGCTTGCAATATCACTTGCCCGGATAAGTGGTATTCCGCCACTGTTTACATAATCAACTTTAGCCGTAAGCCCAAGAAATATTTCACCTGTCGCTTTTGTAATAGGGACTACATTCCAATCTTCAGGAATTACCCCAAAATTAGTTTTTTTATAACCCTTTCCCTCACCAAACCCCGGCAGGCGTTTCTTGCCCGTGAGGAGTTGCTGCATGGTGGCGGTTTTGATGTGGCGCTTTTTGGCAAGCTGCTTATCCAGTGCGGCTATGAGGGTGTCAGCGTCGGATAGGGCTCGCGCGATCGCACGTTGTTCTGGAAGTGGCGGTAGAGGTATTGCAAAATTTCTAACGACTTCAACATTTAAATTCTGTACGCCTGCTCCTGCAAATAATCCATTTTTAGCTAAGAACTTATACCGCTCACTATTGAGAAGATTTGAAATAAAATAGCTATCTGCTTTGTCATATTTAAGTTTAATTAAAGTTAGGCTAACATATATGGCAAATTCAAAATCATTTTCAATTACACCTGCATCTCCAATTCCTGCCCCCACCCTGGTATAAAGAATATCTCCCCTACTTGGCTTATTATGTCTAGTGATTTGAGCAAAAAGTTCCTTGCTTACAAACTTATAATTTTCATAAACAACTTTACCATCTCGGACATTTTGTGCTGATAAGAAAGGCTTGCCTTTTGCTTCCGTTACATATTTAGGTGTAGCTGCCAGACCGCAGGTAATTACTTCAGTAATATCCTGAAATTTCTCTACTTTCCAATCTTCAGGAATCAACCCAATCTTAGTCTGCTTATAGCCTTCTGGCAATTTATAATTACTCATCATTCTCTATTATATAGAAAATTGTTGCCGCCAAGGAAAAAGTGTCACTGACAATAATCACAGCCATCCTTTTGCCCTAAAATGCTCAATATATTACTCAAATTCAGCCACATCATAATGGACGCAAATACCTCGTTACGCAATCAAACGCTGAAAACGAATCTGGGACATATTGAGCAATTCTGCCGCCTTTCCCAAACTAACCTTCTCCTGTTGAAAGAGCAGTAAAACCACCTCTACCAAAAACTCATCCTCTGACAACCCACTCGCTTTCACAATCTCATTCGGCAATCACCAAACTCATCTCCCTACCCCTTCATAAAATTATCAATTATCAATTATCAATTATCAATTCCACTCCAACCCCATCCTCCTCAAATGCTCATCCACCTTACTCGATAACATCTCAACCTCCTGCACCAACTGCGGTAACGGTTCCGCATATCGCTCCTCTAACGTCTTCACCCGATTCGCCAACTGTTGCGTCACCCGCTCAATTTCCCCTGAAATCGCCGCCTCTAGGGTTTTCTGCCATTTATCATCAACCACCAACCCTTTAATCTCCGCCTCCGTTAACTTCCCATACTGGGCAAACACCGCCTTATCCAGTGACGCCTGAGCCTCCTTAACCACCCTCTTCATCTCCGCCTCTAAATCAAACAACTCCAGACATTGCTCCAGAATCGATAACTGTTCCCCATCAACAGACAACTCTGAACCATCAATCGTTAATTGTCCATTAGCAACGATTAATTGCTTCACCTTCGTCTTCGTCACCTTCCCCCCATCCGTCTGAGCATCACTCAACGCCCCATCTTCCCCACTATGCTCCTCAATTAACCCCTCCAACTCCTGCGTCACCCCATCCAAATCCGCCTGTAACTTATCAATATACGCCTGCTTATCGGCAAAATACCGCGCCACAATCAATCCGGGGGGTATCAAATCCGCCTTATACTTTTTCTTACCCATCAGTAAATCCGGCGTTTCCCTCAGCTTCTCCCCCTTCTTCACCACCAACTCCCGCAGCACCTTCCCCACTTCCCAGCCATCCTGCACCAGCACATAGACATCATCCTGCATCGTTTCCGCCCAGTAATCCATCAAAAGCTGGTAAATATCATACTTATCCAACAACTCCGCCCCAGCAAACCGCGCCAACAAATCCTCTGATAAAACCCTAATAACTTCTTTCGGTTTATCCCCAATCCCAATCCCCTTTAATCGCCCCTGATGATACTGTCGCCACTCCTGATAAAGTGTCAACGTACTATCAGCAAACGCCTTAAATTCCGGATGATTCAGAATCGTCGCCGCCACCTGACTCGCTGCCACCAAACCCTGACTATACCCTGGACGGTGACTCGGCGCAAATAAAGCACTTCGCACCTGGGGAAATACCCGCCAATACTCCTCTAACGCATCAATATCCGCCTGGGGAATCCCCCCATTCAGATGAGCGCTTAGGTCATGAATATCTTCCGGTTCGCTAGCATCAATATAACGGGGAATATTTAAGTTATAGTCATTCGCGGCAATTTCCGCCAACTCCACCATGCGACTATAACCCGACAACTCCATTTGATGAGTAAACACATCCACAATCTTATGGATATCCTGACTGCGGAGGCGATTCTTATTCCCATCCTTAATAAACCCCTGACTGGCATCCACCATAAACACCCCCTGGCGGCTATCGGCGTCAGCGTTATCAATCACCAGAATACAAGCGGGAATCCCTGTGCCATAAAACAAGTTTGGCGGTAAACCAATAATCCCCTTAATATACCCTTTCCTAAGCAAATTCTGGCGAATCCGCGCCTCCGCATTCCCGCGAAACAATACCCCATGGGGCAGAATCACCGCCGCTTTCCCCCTAGGTTTCAACGATTTAAGAATATGCAGCAAAAACGCATAATCCCCATTTTTATCCGGCGGCGCACCATCCTCAAACCGATTAAACTCATCCTTAATAATATTGATGCCATGACTCCACGACTTATAAGAAAAAGGCGGATTCGCCACAGCAAAATCAAAAGTTTTCAGACTCCCATCCGAATTTTTCCAATAGGGCGACGCCAGTGTATTCCCCTTCCAAATATCTGCAGTCGGATAATCATGGAGAATCATATTCATCCGCGCCAACGCCACCGTCGCGTTATCCATTTCCTGCCCATAAATCGTCAACCCATTCGGTGCTTCATCTGCCACTTTCAACAACAGCGAACCCGAACCACACGTCGGATCATATACCGTCGCATCCTGACGAGTTTCCGGCGTAATTCCCACCACCTTCGCCAACACCCGCGACACCTCCGCCGGGGTATAAAACTGCCCCTTACTCTTCCCCGACTCCGTAGCAAAATGGCGCATCAAATACTCATAAGCATCCCCCAGTAAATCATCCCCCTCGGCACGATTGGCGCTCAAATTCAAGCCCGCAAAGATACCCACCAACTTAGAGAGGCGATCAACCATTTCCTTCCCCTTGCCGAGTTTATCCTCATCATTAAAATCGGCAACATTAATCACCCCATCCAAGTCATTTTCTTTTGCCAAATTACCGATAATTTGATTAATCTTATCGCCAATTTCCTTATCTCCTTTCAGCGCCTCCAAATCCTGAAAAGAAGCCCCATCCGGAACAATAATAATCCCATCCGGATCACCCGCGTACTTATCCGAGACATACTTCAAAAATAACAACGTAAGGACATAATCCTTATACTGAGAGGCATCCATACCCCCGCGCAATTCATCACATCCCGCCCATAACGAGCGATACAGTTCTGTCTTTTTAACTGCCATCAGAGACTCTCATTAACCTGCCATCACTGAGTAAACTTTAGCATTTTGCGTTTTGCGTCAGACATTGCCCAGGGCGCAAGCCTTCTTATGTGTCAATTTAAGGTAAAAACCAAGATAGGGGGAGCTTTCACCCTCATCCCCTAACCCCCCTTTTTATCCCCATTTTCCCTTATAGATCCCCCTTGCGTCCCCCTATAGATCCTTAGTTTTCACGGTATGTGGTGCAATGTGTGTAGGGGCTCCTACAGTTTTATTGCTCGTCCAATACTTGGCTTCAAAGCCTAATTCTACCTACTTTTTAACCGCCCTGTCATCCCCGGACGTTCGCCAGTTTTCTCGATAGAAATTCGGCTGAGATTGAACCCATAACCTTGCCCCCGATTCAATTAATTCTTGCTCAATTTGCACAGCATCCTCGACTATCGCTGCTGTCAAGTTCATCGTCTTTAGATAAACATTATAAGCCGCGACGGGCACATTTAAAACAGCACTCCAGGCTTCCTCTTGTTGGTGAAATGCCTGAAGTTCTGGCTGTTGTTCCGTGACTCCCTTTCCTATCTTCAATCCGCCTAACTCAATTTCTGACGCCGATGGTACTTCATCAATTAAACCATGATAGTAATCTCCCACATTCAGCAATAAATCATAAACCTCTCTAGATAACCGTTTACCAATAGGATGAGACAAATTACACCTCAACATTGGCAGTACATGCCACGTTTGAGCCAGCAAATCTTGTCCAACACCAGACAGATTAGCGGGAATCAGCAGATCAACAGCACTCAAAAAATCCGTGTTTAGTGAAAGAACCATAACTGAAACAACTTGCCACTCCTCGGCGGCGACAGGAGATTCCGGTTCCTTAACAATCATCACATAGCGCGGTGGCGAATTTCCCGCCAGAAACCGTCGTGCTGAATCAGGAAATAGATTCTGTTTCTCCTGCCAAGAAAACTCTAGAGGACTATCCACCGAGCGATTAACCTGCCAAATTTCTCCAGGTTGAGGGGGTTGCTGGTTTAATCTTGAACCCTGAGAAAACCTGTATTCACTATAATTTATACGCATTAGCTTATAGCTCCAGACAATACGATACTCTACTCAAATGAGAAAGCAAACAGCCTGAAACCTAGCCTACTCTAAATTACACCAAACTGCGTATATAAATCGAGCAATTTTACCAAAACTTCAAATCCTTAGTTAAGTTAAGGTAGATACACCTCATCGGCTGATAATTGTTTCAACCCGCCTCATACCGAGTTGCGCTCAAACATAGTAGATAGGAAAAGCAGGGGAAGCAGGGGAAGCAGGGGGAGAGAAAGTTATATCTTTGAATGCAACTTGGTATCAAACCCTCACCAATGACAAATTACTATCCTTACCAATCTTGAGTTGAGCGCACTCGCTGAACCTTTTGACGGCTTGTCGCTTTGATTTCGGCTTGAATCGTTGCCGATTGCACCAATCCTAACTCCTCAGCAAGGCGCTCTAATAATTCGCCCCAACGTTTTGAGACAGCGCTTTGAGTTTTTACGCCCAAATCAGCCGCCAGTTGCACTTGGGTTCTGCCCTCTACCTTACCATACCAGAGTTTTTGATAACCCCGATTCGGATGGCGTTTATCCAGCACTGAAATCGCATCAATGGCGCGGCTGACTAAATCAGCACGCTCTACAGTATCCAATAAATCCAATTCATCCTGTATCGTTTCTAACAACGGCAAATCCGTTCCGGGAATGGTTTGATCTAAACTGGTACAGTGTTGTTTTTTCTCTTTACGAACCAAATCAATAATCGCAAAACGAGCCACCATTGCCGCCCAGTGGTAGAAGTCTTGGACATCCCCTTGGTGGAACTTTCCAGCCATGACAGCTTGAAACACTTTAGCATGGGCAGTTTGGGCAGCATCTTCCCAGGAAACAGCCGTACCTCTGGTATTTTTCCGGGCAATTCTTTCAATTGTCCGTTGATGTTCCAAGTGGCTCAGAAGTTGTCCAAAAACCAGACAATCTCCCTTGAGACAGCGTTTTATTGGGGCTTCAGGAAGAAGAGCGTGATTAAATTGCTGAGTCATATCCAGTCTGGCTAAAGAGTATATTATGTGCCTTGTTTCGTCAAATGGGTTGACTGTGTAGAAAAATTCACGGGGAAAAGAGACTCCTACACATCTGTGTACAAGTCATAGATGAGCTGAAAGCATTACATCATAGCAAAGGTATGGAAAGGTTGATAGGGAAATAACCCCACCTGCGGCTGACTAGGTGGAAAAACCTATGACTACAGGCGGGGTGTTGTTGTTCCAGTTTTGGCGTAAGCACCGGGTTCTAATCGCAACGACTTAACTGACAACAAAAGTTTTTCCGGGGATTTCGGAATATTTTGCTTTGAGGATTCGTTACAGATATAGCAACCGCTGGCATCGGTTAGGATATATCATTTAGCAGAGACGTTCCACTGGAAAGTCTCTAGCACAGTTCGTTTGTCCACCGCTCATGTTTCTACTGCTATAACAGAAAAGATTAACTCAGTTGGCTTAGTTCCATAAGTTAGTTCAATATCCTATTTCCGGAGTGAGATTTCCTTACACCCATACCCAAGACACCCAACAAAAGTAAACCCCAGACAGAAGCTGGTTCGGGAACATTAGCCACATCCTCTGCATTTAAAGTATCTACAGCTAGGGTGGCAATTTGCCGATGAGCCGCTGTAGTTACATGAATGGCGTCCCAAAATAAATGCTCATTAGGATTGGCACAAACTGTTTCCGTCATGGGGTTAAAACAGGGGACTTCCACGTCTGAAAATCCAAAACTTCCGGCTCTGGCTTCGTGAAAAAGAGTATTAACATCCAATCCGATGAGGTTAATATCAGCAGATACAGTCTGGCTTAATGTTTGCAATCCCCGGTTATGTTCTGTCGTTAACATATTCAGATCAGCCGCTATTGGCGTATTCTGTACCAGGGGCAGATTTCCCAAATCAGGTAGATTCACAACCATGATAGTTTTAGCACCGAGTTGGGCAAGTGTATTCACGACTCCTGTGATATTGGCAAGGGTTGTTTCCGGGGTGGTGAATGGTACAAACTCTGGACTTTGAGTGGGTAGATAATCATTAGCTCCTGCCCATAAGATATACAGTGCATTCGGATCAACCCATTGATCAGGAGGGATCAAGGTTTGAAAGGCGGCAATCTGCTCCTGTACGCTCAACAAACCTTGATAGATTGTGTTATCCTGCCCTGTGGTAGCACCACCAAAGGCAAAGTTAATGGATGGTGTTGAGGAACTACTATAATTAAGGGCACTGAACAGAGTTGGCTCTAGGTGTAAGTCTTGTGCCAAATAATCTATCCAGTTCAAACCATTGGAAAAATGTCCATCAATGTAGGGAAATGGGGGGAAACCTGTGGTGTGATGAACATTACCCGAATCGGAAAGGCTATCCCCAAAAACATACAGTCCACTAAAACTGGCGGCGGTTGCCTTAAACGGCAAAATTAACGACAAGAGTGCGACGCTTGTAGCAACAATTGGATTCTTCATGGTAGTTTTACCTATGAGTTCAAATAAACTAACCCATGAAACCTTTTCCACCCAGAACTATTGCCCTTTGCGGCTGACTTAGCTAAGCCAGAAGATTATAAACTCAGAATAGCTTATTCAGTGACTCATAAACCCAAATTAATCTAATGATTTGTAACATAACAGACAGTTTCTAATCACAAAAATGTAAATTTATATGTCATTAAACCTAACTTTCCAGCCCTCTTTACCCCTCTCCTCCCAGGGGAGGGTTAGGGAGAGGTCAGATCAACAGCTTCCTTCCAGTCGTCAGGGCAAAAAGAGAGTTACGTGTAATAGATTGGTGGCTACGTCAACAAGAAGAAGACGGTTGGCTTAAGTCCACGCCCTAAAAAATGTATTATCTTCCCAAGCCTGTGCCGTGCGCTGTTCAATCGCCGCCAATTCCATCTCATCCAAGGGCTGAAAACGGCTGGCTACCTGCACATTTGACTCTAACTGTGGCACATCTTCCGCCGCAATCACGGCACAGTGAACCCCAGATTGAGAAAGGGTATATCCTAGCGCCTGGTGCATACCCTCTAAGACACCAGATTTAAACAACCGCCCATAGGCGGGAACTTTCATGGCAATCACACCCACCTTGTTCTGACGAGCAACGGGTAAAACCGTGGGGATAAATGGACGGGGGTGGTGTTTATCCGCCGCATTTATACAAACTAGAGTAGTATCAAAGGGATAACGCTGCAATCCAGCCGCAATCACATCAGGTTCGTGGTGTCCGGTAATCCCACAGTATTTAATCAAGTTTTGGGCTTTGGCTTCTTCTATGGCTTGAGCCGCCCCAGTTGAACTAAAAATGGTATCAAGTTCTTCGTGAAACGAGACGTGGTGCAATTGCCACAAGTCCAAATAATCGGTATTCAAGCGTTTAAGCGATCGCTCCAACTCCCGCCACGCCCCATCGCGATCGCGGGCGGCGGTTTTACTGGCGAGAAAGACCTGCTGCCGATAGTTTGGTAAGATTTTACCGAGATAGTCTTCACTCGGTCCATAACTCGCCGCTGTATCGAAGTAACGAATCCCCAATTCTAACGCCCGTTGAATAATCGCCAACGCATCCGCTTCCTGGTTGGGCTTGGATAAGGGTGTTTTCCCTGCCCCTCCTAAGCCTAAAATAGGTACAGAAACCCCCGTATTCCCTAACATCCGTTCCGGCATTGTGGTGGTTCTAGAGACTGACATCGCAGTGGTTGACCCTGACTGCAGCTGGGAAGCCGAGGGTTGATTTTGTTTCCACGCCGCACTCCCCACTATTCCTCCTGCTACCGCCATACCCGTGAGTAGAAATGTGCGTCGGTTTGTTTTTTCGGACATGCACTACACCTCCAGCCTTTCTTCCCATTGTGCTGACTTCGGCTAAATATGCAATATCACCGAATTTAAAACTCAATCGGGGCGGGTTTAGTTACATCTAGTGTGCAAAGGAAATGATAGTAGTAAAACCCGCCCCTACAAACCAGGTTCCCTTGAGCGAAGCGAAGGATCAAAACTCAACACTTAATGTCCACACCCCATCCCAATCCGGAGGTGGTGGAGAGTCTAGCCAATACAAACAGCGCTGAATATGTAGTCTCGCCGCCTTATCACCGCCATCAATTGCCAAAACCTGGGAAAATTCCCCGATCGCGAGGGCAAATTGCTGGTTTAGGTAATAGCGACGCCCTTGTTGATAATGGTCAATAATCTGTTCTTGTTGACTAGAAAGAGACTGAGAACGAAGTCCCAGAAGTTCATAGATAGCAAGGGATTGGGGTTTACTCTTGACGGGGAGGCGATCAAGTTCCCGCACCCAGACGCGATCGCGACAGTGTTTATAAATAGTTTCACTAATAATAATGTCACTGCCATAATCGCGACTCCCTTGTTCGAGTAATGAGGTAAAGTTAACAATATCACCCGACAATGGGGGTTGAGAACTATTCTGACTCAGATGGACTCTGTCGGCGTGAATGCCAATACCCAGGTGAGGCATTGGCTGATTGGGCGTCAAATGGCTACGATTAAACTCAGTTAGTTGTTGGCGCATGTCTAGAGCTGCTTGTACTGCATACCAAGCGCGATCGCTTACTGGTAAGGATGTATCAAACACAGCAATTAGCGCATCACCAATATATTGATTTAAAGTACCTTGATACTTCAATACAGCCTGCACCATCAATTCACAATAGTGATTGAGCATGGAAACAACTGTTTCAGCTTCCATGTCTTCCATCAAGTTGGTATAACCTTGAATATCGGCACATAAAATCGCCACATTGGGGTGATCCAATAACTGGCTCTCATGTTTTTTTAGAAATTCCTGGCTTAGTTCCTGGCTGACTTGGTGATAGGCTGGTACTTGGGGGGAACTCGTCCCATTGATTTCTTTGAGGACGACGACAAGTCCGTAAAAATTATTCGAGCCGTTGTTCTCCGCAATCGACCGAATCGATAAATCAATCGAGTATTCCTGATCGTTGGCGATAACCGTATGAGGTGCGTGATAGTCTTGGTGTTCAGTTAAAGTCCCTTGGACTAAATGGGCAAAGTTGCTCTCTTTAACCTGAATAAAGTCGCCAATCCAACTCCCTTCAACCCCATCTAACTCACTGCTGTTGAGGAGCTGATGGGCTTTTTTATTTACAGTAATAATTCGACCCTTTGCATCTGTATATATTACTCCATTATCTAGAGTCTTTAAAATAAGGCGTTGAATTTCTTCCTGCTGCTTCAGCGACGCGAATTGCCGCGAATTTTGCAAAGCGATCCCAACTTGCAAGGCAAATGCTCCCATCAATTGTTGATCCGCTTGACTAAAACTTGCCTTAAATATGTCCGGCGGAATGGGCCAAGTATCGGGGTCATAGGCTGGAAAATTTCCCCGTTTCTTTTTGTTAATTAATTCCAGTACACCCAATACTTCGTTATCGGGAGTCACAACGGGCAGACAAAGTAAACTACAGGTACGATACCCGATACGGCAATCCCTTTGTTTTATCCGATCAACACCGGGGTGGATATAGAGGTCAAAGGGAATATTCAAGGCTTTTCCTGACTTGGCTACTTGACCGACAAAGCCGACGCCCATGGGGTGACGCTCCTCGTGAGGATTACCCGCCTCAGTTTCTACCTTTGTCCATAGTTCCTGGCGTTCCCGATCCATCAGCCATAAACGACTGCGATCGGCATTCATTAATTCATTGGCTTCTTGAATAATAATCTGAAGGGTAGAATCAAAATTTAATCCGCCCTGACTAATTGTATGAATTGCTTTAATAAAGCTAATAAAAATATCTTGTTTCTTGATTTCTGCATAAAGCGCCTGACATCGATCAACCGTTGAGCGAATCCACGACATTGCCCGATTTAACTGCTTTTCATCGTCTTGGTCAAATCCCTCATTGTCAATCTTTTTGTCTAAGGGATGATCGGGATTAGCCTCAGGTTTTAGTTTATTAATTAATTGGACAAAGGCAACAATATTATCTTGCTTATTATATAATGGCAGAGACAATAAATTATAAACAATATAGTCAAAAGATTGGATTAAGTCTAGGTCATTATCTTTACAGTGAAATTTGCCGTCAAAGGGTTTTTCTAAAAAAATCTTCAAATTAGCAATTCCACCAATTCCAGTTGCATTGGGAATTCTTAACTCTAGGGGTTGGGAACCGTTCAAACTTAAAACAAGGCATTGTTCTGGATCATATCGGTCTAACAAAAAAATATGAACTCGATCAACCTGGATATTTTTTTTGAAGCACTGAGCGATTTCTACTAACATTTCTGTTAATATAAAATTTAAGTCCTGGTGATTTGACATCCGTGTAGATCCTCCCTTTCTTCTAACCAGGCAGTTGCCCATTTAAGCCGCTTATCGAGATTTATCAAGTAAGATGCTTCTGAAACAGTGCGATTGGGCGCAACATCTCTACCTGCAATCTACAATTTTGACATGCCTGTGACCTATATTGGCGTCAATTTAAGCTGAAAGCACAGAAAGCAATGTTCCAGATGTACCATTGCGCTATGGATAGCTGGAGGGACATGCTACGTCTGGGAGCTGGGGAAGAGTAAATTAAATTAAAGTTTATCCGAGTAATATTAGGAGCTAACTATCCCTATCCGTTGAGGAGGGAAAAATCGTTTGGTCACTTTTCCCAGAATATTTGGTCGGGGAAGAAAACCCCAATCTTCACTATCATAGCTGTGGTTACGGTTATCCCCCAAGACGAAATAAGAATTGGCAGGAACGGTAATAGGGATAAAGGAGTATTGAGAAAGTTTTTGAGGATAGTTCTCTTCCAGAGGCTGAGAATTGATATAAACCCTTCCATTTTGAATCTCTACCCGTTCTCCGGGTAAACCAATAATTCGCTGAATAAATGCCTCTCTAAAATGATTATCTTGCAAGGGTTCCGGCGGTGAAAATAGTACAATATCTCCCCGCTGTGGTGATTTAAAGCGGTAGATTTGTTTATCGACAATAACGTGGTCACCTCTTTGTAACGTTGGCTTCATCTCGTTCGTGACAATGATATGAGTATCAGCAATATGGGTTTTAATAAAAAATATCTGCAGGGAAATTATCAGCGAAAACAGAATAGATACAAGCGCCATGCCTAAAATGGGTAGCTGATTTCGTTCACGACGAATAGTTGAGGCGATATAAACGTGATAAAAAATTAAAGATTTGAGCAATATTGGCACGAGTTGAACCAGCAGAGATATGACAAAAAAAGTAAAAAATAGAACGCTAAACCACAGACGATTAATATATAAATGACCCGCACCGGGAACGAGGCGCGAGAGAAAGACAGCTAGCCATGGATCTTTTTGACTGGTTCTAAGTTTCTCAAAACTTGGAGAGTTGGCTGTCTTAGCACAGTCATAAGCATCAAAGATTCCCCAAATACTCAACGCGAAAGCCGTGATTAATAAAAGTTCTCCGATAAAAATATTACCGATTTGACTTAAAATCAACCATCCACTTAAGGCATATAACCCGACTTGAGTGATAATTAAACTATGCCCTCTGATAATCTTTCCGGCATAAAGCTGACCAATTCCAGGAAAAAATAGGGATAAGTTAACCGCTAACCAAGGTTCTTTTACTGAACTTGGCAAGGAAGGGTGCGGAAATTGAGACATCGGTCTTGCCTTCGATATAGGTATAGCCCAGTAGATACCCCCTGTTAAGATGCTGAATTTAATAAAAGTCTAAGAGATCGGCTTTACTATAACCAACAACAGAGGGGAGTGGCAAGTTAATTTGATGGTCTTCATGAAAACTTATAATCAGGGACTTAAAACACAGAGATATAACCTGGAAATCCAGTCAGTTCCTTATGAATTCCAAAAGGGACTTCTCGCCGAATCCAGTTAAAATTTCTGGGGATGAGGGATTCCGGAGGCGCTAAAGCGCTTACTACGAACGAATGGTGCGATCGCGCCCCAAATACTACGTATGTAATACAATAATTGGGTAAGATATGGATCATGGTCAATGGTATCTCATCCCCATCAGCCGAAACAGAATGATGCTGTATTAGGAACGGGTCAATTGCAACTTCCATCTAATGCGGCGGTTTTAGGCGGTTTGGCAGGTGTTCGGCGTCGTTTACACAGTGCTTTGGTGAGTCAGCGTGTGGCGGCGGTAAAAGAGAGTGTGAATTATGGTAAAGCGGGAATTTCTGTAGTATTAGAGGCGCTCAAAGATGATCACTATCAAGTGCGCTATACCGCCTATTCGCAACTCCAGGGAATTGATCATCCCCAATTGCCGCAGCTTCTAAGTGAGTATAATCCTTATCAGTGTCTGAAATGTCTTTATCGCCATTCTACTGCCCATTCTACGGCTTATGCATTGGCAATTAGTCCGGATCAACAGTTGCTGATCAGTGGTGCAACGGATAAAATTATTAAAGTGCGATCGCTACATACAGGCAAGATTCTTTGTACTCTAAAAGGACATCGGGGTTCGGTATCGGCGGTTACATTTCATCCCCATCAACCCATGCTAATTAGTGGCAGTTGGGATAGTACGATTAAGCTGTGGGATTTAGCCGGAGTTTGTCAACAAAATCAATTAGCCAGCGATAGGTTGATGGCTACGTTTAGGGGAACCGATAGTAAGATATATACTATTGCCCTGCATCCAGAGGGAAAGATTCTTGCCAGTGGGAATCAGGATGGAACGATTACCCTGTGGGATATTCAGGCTGGAGAAAAGATAGGTGCGATCGCAGAACATACAGAGGCGATTACCGATCTTGCCTTTACTCCCAATGGTAAAACCTTAATCAGTAGCAGTATGGATAATAATACCCTGAACGGCTGGAATTGGCAAGCGCAACACCTCCAGTATAGTCTCACCGGACACAGCAATTGGGTGAGTGCGATCGCGATTAGTCCTGATGGAGAAATTCTCGCCAGTGGGAGTCAGGATAAGACGATTAAACTCTGGCATCTTCCCACAGGAGAAGTATTAAATACCCTAACCGGACATTGGGGTGAGATCAAGGGGTTAGCGATAAGTCAAGATGGACAAACTTTAGTCAGTTGCAGTTGGGATGAAATAATTCGATTTTGGCATTTACCCACAGGACTTTTATTGCATACCTTAACCGGACATCGCGGTGCAATTGTATCCCTTGCCATTAATTCTAATGTGCAAATAGTTGTCAGTAGTAGTCAGGATCGAACCATTCGCATCTGGGGAATGGATTAACAGGCTCATAACAGGGTGCATGTAAAATTTGTAGGTTGGGCTCTTGGAACGAAACTGCCAGAGGGATTTTTTAACTATTGGTTAGAAGACGGACGAGCGCTGATTTTATTAGATGGGTTAGATGAAGTTGCCGAAGAAGGCAAACGTTATCAGATGGTGCGGCGGATTGAGAATTTTCTGGGGCAATATAACCAAAATCGCGCGATTATTACCTCTCGTCCGGCGGAATATAAGCGAGATTTCTTTAAAACCCAGGAGTTTCCTCACTATCAGTTACAACCTTTTAATGATAACCAGATTGAGGAATTTATTAACCGTTGGTATGATAGCCGCATTCCCGATAAAGCAGAAGCCGAGCGGCGTAAGCAGAGTTTAAGAATGGCGCTAAAGCGCTTACTACGAACGTCGCTTAAGTCTGTGATAAATGACAAGTTGTTTATGAGAAAAATCTTGCAAAACTTTAAGACCATATTTCTCTTAACTTGTCAAGTTTTAAATTCTATGATCAAATGGAAAAACGGCTCATGGTTTCATCACCGGTTTACCTTGATGTTGAACAACAACCGACAACACATTCCAGACGATTCCCTGGAGGTTAATATACCTCCCATGTCTAATTCACATTCTCATCGTCAACAGGTGAGTGATGAATCAACATTCCGCGATCGCGACACCATGACAAATCAGGCGAATTCGGGAAATGATAAGTGGTTGGCGCGTTTCCAGCATCATAGCAAACTGTTGATGGCGTGGGTTGAGCCGGGTAAGTTCACTCTGTATTATGCTAATGATGCCTTTTGCCGCTTAACCGGGATGAATGCTCCCACGGGTAACTTACAAAACCAGGGCATTCACCTATTTGATTTATTCACAAATGTTGATGCTAAAACCCTAGAACAGTTATATCGGCGTCATTTACTGGCGCTAATATTACGAGATGTATATAAAATTAATCATACCCAATGGCGCTTTTTAGATGAACCCGTTATTGCCACTCTCGATAATCCCCACGGTGGCGAACCCCATTGTGTACAATTTTGGCTGCGATCGCAACATCTGAACGTTGAGCGGATTAATCCGGAAATTAACGAATTTTCAGATATCGATCTATCCAAACAACCGATTCAGCAAATTATCCTTAACCCCACCTGGGAGGAGCGTTTAAACCTGGACAATTACCAGGTTAGGGGTCAGCTTTTGTGGGAAGGATTGGATGTTACCCACCAAGAAACGATTCGACAACTGATTAGCTTGCTAATCGAACGCGACTCCCTCTTGCGTTCCGAGAAGTTTCGCCTATTTGAGCAAAAAATGCGATCGCTGTTTCGCGCTGATCAAATTCTGCTGTTGCGGGTGAAGCACCAAGAGGTCAAACTTTTCACCAGCAAAGATGATCAAATTATTCAAACCCAAGTCTATTCCTGGGATTCCCTGGAAGGTTCCCACTTCCAGGAAGCCGCCCAAGGGAATCAAGTTTGGAGAGTCGCTAACTTAGAGAGTGATTGTCACACTGAGTTTGAACAGACGTTGTTCAACCAAGGCGCCCGTTCCCTGTTGCTGATTCCCCTAGCAGTTTCTGCAGCTGAAGCCGAAACCCCCAGCCAAAACTTGATGGGAATGGTAGGGCTGACGAGTGATCAGACTCATAACTTCGATTCCCTGGATATCAACCATGCTTGCGCCTTGATTCCCGCTTTAACCGCCGCCCTGCGTCAAGCGGCTCAAAGTCAATTTAATCCTATCCATCCCGCCGTAGAATGGCGTTTCTTAGAAGAAGCGGAACGCCGCAGTTGGGGACTCCCCCCAGAACCGATTGTGTTTACTGATGTCCATCCGATGTACGGGATTTCCGATATCCGGGGTTCGTCGAGTGAACGGAATCGATCTATCCAAGCCGATTTACTCAGCCAGTTCAATTTGGCAATGGCGGTGGTGGATGCGGCGAACCAATACCAACAGTTGCCTTTGTTGCAACAACTGCGCCTGGATTTGTCCGCCTATATTAAACAGTTGGAAAAAGGAGTGATGGCGGAGGCTGAGGTGACGGCGATTCAATATCTCAGGGATCATCTGGAAATTTATTTTGATTATTTCCAAGACTGTGGCGATGGGGCGGTTGAAGCGGTGAGAGCTTACAAACAAGCCTGCGCCAATCCTCACGGCTGTGTTTATACCGCCCGCGATCGCTATGATCGAATGATCTATGAGATTAACGAACAACTGCGGCAAACTTGGGAACGGTGGCAAATCCGGATGCAGCAGATTATCCCCCACTACTGTGATCATGAACTCACCGATGGTATCGATCACATGATCTATGCAGGCGCTTCGATTAACTCGCACTTTACCTTATTCCATCTCCACTGTCTGCGCTACGAACAGCTACGGGCTATCTGTGACTGTGCTAGGACTTGTTTTCATATTCGCGATCGCTTTGACAATCCGTTACAAGTCACTCATCTAGTCTTAGTCCAGGAAACCACCGTTGATATTTTCCACGACGAACAAACGGAAAAAATTTTCGATTTACGCAGTAGCACCCGCGACACCCGCTACGAAATCGTCAAAAAACGGATTGATAAAGCCCTTGACACCAACACCCAAACTCGAATCACCCAACCGGGAATGCTGACTATCGTCTATTCCACCCAAGCCGAATGGACGGAATATCAACAATATTTACGCTACCTAGCCCGTGAAGGTTGGGTGGATAGCCATATCGAATACAGCACCGTTGAAAAACTACAAGGAATCACAGGACTCAAGTTTGCCCGTGTCCGCATTCTGCCTGAATTTGAGCCCGCACAGGTGTAGGGGCGGGTTTGACAAACATTTTGCCACTGTCTTGAAACTTAACTAAACCCGCCTTTCTAGGGCAGCAGGGGGAAATTTTTCCCAATCCCTGCACCCTTTGCTGTGATCTAGCTTAACTTGCCTTAGTGATCAGACAACTTGTCTGTCTAACGGGGTTATGTTTCAAAACCATAACATTAAGATTTGTAAATAAAGCAATTCTGTAGTGTTTGTTACAGAAATTTCTTGTTATAGTTATTGTGTAAGAAAAAAAACAGTGAAATATCACTAAAGCAATCGGAGAATAAACAAATGTCTACCCAAGAACAAGCTAGAGCCTTAATGATGCGTCACCATCACGCCGTCAAGAACAGGCAACAATCCATGCTCAATCGAGCAGCCAATGAAGTCGGCTTAGATGTTGATAACCTCAGCCACTGGGATTCTATTCAAGGCAAACCCAATTCTGGTTTCCGCACCAGCTATGATCGCAGTCGTGCTTCTCTAAGCTAAGCGGTGTTTGAACCTTAATGAAATATGCTGCCCATAACGATGGTGGTTAGCATAACTAAACCGGACTTTTCTCATACAACTGTTTCGAGGTAGCAAAATCCCACGGTAAGTGATCCGTGGGATTTTTAATGGTGTTTGGAGATTGGGGAAGTTTTGACAAACAACCTACCGTGAGAATAATCCGCCACTCAAACGTTTAATTGCCAGATTTGCCACCTCTGAGTACTTCAATTCTCCGGATAAAATCTGGAGCATAATCAGAGTCGCTGAAGGTCGCTTTACACCTACCTTATAGCCAATTTTGGGAAAGCCATAGAAAGCACTAGCTAAACGTTTCGCCCAAACCATCTCGTTACCCCATTCGTCCTGAATCACCTGGGTATACTGAGTTAAGGCGCTGGCGTTACCCCCTAAAGCCGCATCAATTGCCTCCGCCGCTTTGACTCCACTATATATAGAGGGACGAATTCCCTCAGCCGTAAACGGATCAGCCAAACAAGCGGTGTCGCCAACCAGCAGCGCATTTTGCCCATGTAATTTTTGGTTACCATCCCACAGGCACATTGGGTGATTGTGAACCTGACAGAGTTTCGGATCAATACCGAGTTGCTGAATATAGTTAGTTCCTATCGCTTGTAAATCCTGCTTGTCATTCCCCTTAAACGTACCCACACTGACGGAATAGCCATCGGCTTTGGGAAAATTCCAGATGTAGCCATTTTTCACTTGCCCAAAGTCAAAATGGATAGTGGGATCACCTGTTTCAGGGGTTGACTTGGGAGCTTCTATCGTCACTGCCATACGCTGGGGACGATCTTTAAAGCCCAACCATTTTGCCATGGAACCGTTAGCACCATCAGCGGCGATCAGGTAACGTGCTGCCATCGGTTCATTGGTGGTATTAACCTGCCAGCGATCGCCCTTAAATTCAATACCGGTTACAGTCGTTTGCTCTTGCACTTGAGCGCCTTGCTGTTTTGCCTGTTCGACTAAAAACTGGTCAAAAACATCTCGCCGCACCATCCAGACAGGTTTTTGTTTTTTGAGATTGACCTCCACCGGATCATCCATTTGCCAGGTGTAGCGGACTCGGCTCACATTTTGGGAGATCGCCGGTGCCAGATCAAAATCAAACCACTGTTGCACGCTTGGGGATACACCACCACTACAGGGCTTGTATCGGGGTAAGGAGTCTTTTTCTAGAATCAGTACCGAACGCCCTCGCTTGGCGAGGTGATAGGCGGCAGTTCCCCCAGCAGAACCTGCCCCAACAATAATGCAGTCAAACATTAGGCTCTAAGGATTAAAAAATTCAGGAGTGTGCTAAGGAGGTATTACTGTGGTATTTAGTTTTAACCCCTGACATAGTTTAACAATAAACTCAAGGAATAGGATACTCTTAAGGGGGGATTTAAGAGGAGCAAATTACCCCTTGTCATGGGTCATTTTTATTTGTTAAATAATGCTCTCACCTCAAAACTCTCTATCCGTCCCCACCGCACGAGACGGGTGGGGAACTGGAGCAAGTTAGGTTAAACCGTGGTAATATCTTCCTCTTTTGCCGCTAACAATTCATCAATTTTAGCCGTGTACTTGTCCGTCAATTCCTGAATTCGGTCTTGCAGATCACGGGATTCATCTTCAGAAATTTCGCTATTTTTTTCCTGTTTACGAACCGAGTCAACGGCATCACGACGAATATTCCGGATGGAGACTTTTCCATCCTCGGCTAACTTACCCGCCATCTTCACAAATTCTTGGCGGCGTTCGGCGGTTAAGGGTGGAATATTCAGTCGCACGACTTGACCGTCATTATTGGGGGTTAAGCCGATATCTGATAAGGAAATCGATTTTTCAATCAGAGTCAGCGTATTCTTGTCATAGGGTTGAATCGTAATCGTGGTGGCATCTGGCGTATTAATGCTTGCCAGAGACTTCAGAGCGGTGGGACTGCCATAATATTCCACCATCACTCGATCCAACAGACTCGCATTCGCCCGACCTGTACGAATGGTATTGAAACTCCGTTGTGTTGCTTCAACGGCTTTCTTCATTTGGCTTTCAGCGTCAGCTAACTTCACAAAAACCTCCCACAAATGTTCCGACAGATTCTCCTTGAACAGCGCGGCGGATATTACCTCGCCCTGTCAAATCAAATACCATAATTGGGATATTATTTTCCTTACACAAGGCGATCGCTGTACTATCCATCACCCGCAGATCCTGAGCGAGGACATAGCTATAGGAGAGCGTGTGATAGCGATGAGCTTGGGGATTTAGCTGAGGATCACAATCATAAATCCCATCAACTTTGGTGGCTTTAAAGATAACCTCCGCATCAATTTCGGCAGCTCGCAAAGCCGCCGTCGTATCCGTGGTAAAAAAAGGATTCCCTGAACCTGCGCCAAAAATTACCACTCGCCCTTTTTCCAGGTGACGAATGGCACGGCGGCGGATATAGGGTTCTGCCACTTCTTGCATCGCGATCGCGGTTTGCACACGGGTAGGTATCCCCATTTGCTCTAAGGCATCTTGCAGGGTCATGGCATTCATGACTGTCGCAATCATACCAATATAATCACCGGTTGCCCGATCCATTCCGCCTGCAGCCGCTTTCAAACCGCGAAAAATATTGCCACCACCGACGACAATTGCCATTTGGATGCCACTTGCCACCACTTCGGCGATTTCGGCAGCGATGCCCTGAACGACTCCTGGATCTATGCCGTAGCTCAGTTTGCCCATCAAGGCTTCACCGCTCACTTTTAGTAAAACCCGTCGGTATTTCATCCCCATGCTACGACTCTTTCTTTCTTGACTATTGCCTTGCCCATACGATAACAGTCTACCGATAATTCTGACAGAGTGCGTGAATGTCGATCATCAAATAACATGATTCACACCCGTGCTGCTAAAATACAAATTCTTGCTGTATTACTGCTTCAAGCTCAGTATTACTCGTTCCGGGTGCTTTTAACCACTGATCCGCTTACATTCCCCCTGCTCCCAGACGTAGCAGGCTACGTCTGCACAGGATGAGAGGCTCCCCCTACTAGTTGCGCCATACTAGAGGACTGCCCTGGGTGGGAGTTGATTTGGGCGAGATAGTTTCCCCAGCCAGTAACGCGGCGATCGCATTCTTGAGGTATGCTTTGTTAACCGCTTCGGGATACTGGGTATTATCGTCAATTTGACCACTGTAGCGCAAGACCCCCTGTTCATCAATTACAAAGGCTTCTGGGGTTTTTGAAGCACCAAATCCTTGTGCCACATCCTGAGTTGGGTCCCACAGGTAGGGAAAATTCAACCCTCTACTACGGGCAAACTGCTGCATCTGAGTGAAGCTATCTTCGGGAGATTGATCAGCATCATTGGAGTTAATGCCAATCAGGGTAAATCCCTGCTCATGAAAACGGGTTTGCAGTTGTTTGAGTCTGTCTATATGAGCGGCTGAGTAGGGACAGTTATTACTCAAGAAAATTACCGCCACTCCTCGCCACCTTTCCAGATACCGGGAGAGGTGGTGAACATCCTTATCAATGCCTAAAAGCTCAAAATCGGGAGCATAACTGCCAATGGGTGTGCCGTGTTTTTCCTTCAGACTCATATCGTGTTACGGTGTGTGTTCTACTGGATGCTAGTTCTTCCCTTTTTCCCCTTCCCGTTTGCCGATCATTTTGGATCGGGCAGTGAATTCCAGCCATCGCTACCACCTTTGTGTCAGAGTTTGATAGCCGATAAGTTTGTAAACCAGTTTAGCGGCACTAAATTGGGAGACAACTGAATCAACCACTGGGGCTAACTCCATCACATCGCAACCGATCACCTGATGGGTTTCAAACAATCGTCGCAAAAAGCTTGTGAGTGCATACCAATTCAGCCCACCCGGTTCAGGAGTGCCAACCCCGGGCATCGCCGACGGATCGATGCCATCTAAATCAATGGTAATGAATACTCGCTCTGTTGGGATAGTCGCGATCGCGTCGTCTATCCAATGGGGATTGTTGACAATGTTTCGCGCCCAAATCACAGGGATGGATTTTTCTTTAATTAAATCGGCTTCTTCTTGACACAGACTCCGAATGGCGACGGGTAATGTGGGTAATCCCATATCCACAATCCGGCGCATCACACAGGCGTGGTTATAAATTGAGCCTTCGTATTCGTGGCGTAAATCTCCGTGGGCGTCTATTTGCACCACGGTAAAGGGTTCGTTACTCCTTTGGCAGTAGGCGTCTACGATTCCTGTGGTTATGCTATGTTCACCGCCAATCGCAATCACAAATTTACCATCATCGATAAGCCCAGATACGGTTTCGCGAGTATCCCGAAGCATTTTTTGGGCACAAATCTGTTGCCCGCCTCGGGTATCTGCGATCGCGGAATGTGTATAAATCTTGGCGTCTTTACAAATCTCCCGTTCCAACTCATCATCGTAGTATTCTAGCTGGATTGATGCCTCTAAAAGAGCATCGGGTCCATTTTCTGTGCCTTTACGATAGGTTGTGGTTGCCTCGTAGGGAATCGGCAAAATAACCACGTTTGACGCTTTGTAGGATGCCTGAATTTCCGATCCCAGAAACGGAATAACCGCAGCAGACGTTTGCACCAGCATAGGGGACGCACCAAAAAATTTCTTAATGTTAATTTTGACACAAGAATAGTTCTGAGTGTAGAGACGGGCTATGGCGCCTCTTGTCGAGCGGGTTTGGCTATTATCGTTTTTTGCGCCCTAATCTCAAAAGGGTTATTGTATTACAAAATGTAAATAGTAAACCTGTACTCTGGCGAATCGTCATGACCTTTCCCTCCTCAACCCTGCCCAAACCCCCTAAACCAGAAACTCACATCTGGACATGGCGAGGTTTTCCCATTGCCTATCAAGTCCAAGGCAATTCTGGACCTGCGGTTGTGATGGTGCATGGCTTTGGCGCCTCTTGCGGACACTGGCGTAAGAATTTACCGGTATTAGCCGCATCCTGTCGGTGTTATGCCATTGACTTAATTGGCTTTGGTGCCTCTGCCAAACCTACGCCAGGACTTGAGGTGGAGTATACCTTTGAAACCTGGGGACAACAAGTCCTAGATTTTTGTCGGGAAGTCGTGGAGACTCCAGCATTTTTGGTTGGGAATTCAATTGGCTGTATTGTAGCAATGCAAGCGGCTGTGGATTGTCCAGATATGGTATTAGGGCTTACCCTGATCAACTGTTCCTTGCGGATGCTCCATGATCGCAAACGAGTTACATTACCCTGGCATCGTCGCATCGGCGCACCGATGGTACAACGGTTACTGGGGATTAAGTGGGTGGGACAACTCTTTTTCCGTCAACTGGCTAAGCCACAGGTTGTGCGTAAAATTTTATTGCAAGCTTATCGCCAATCCGAGGCGGTGACCGATGAATTAGTGGACTTGCTGATGACACCGGCGGCTGATGTAGGTGCGGCTGATGTGTTTATTGCCTTTACCCGCTATTCCTTTGGACCTCTACCCGAAGACTTATTACCTCGGTTATCTTGTCCCACACTGATTTTGTGGGGAACGGATGATCCCTGGGAACCCATTGCTGAGGCAAAAGAATGGGTCAATTTTCCAGCCGTGGAAAAATTTGTCCCCTTAGACGGTTTAGGGCATTGTCCTCAAGATGAAGCCCCTGATGTGGTTAATCCAATTTTACAGGATTGGATTGCGGGGAATAGTTGATTCGGAATTGGGGAAGTTTTGACCCTTCGCTGGGCTCGAAGACATGGTGCGCGACCCTTCACTTCGCCCATAGGACAGGGTGCGTGAGTTTTGAATTAACCACAGAACATCCCCATATCCCCCGCACCCCTGTTTCCTTTCTTTAATTTTTATGAATGCGATACCACATTCAATAATTGACTATTGAGAATTTTTTCAAAAAAGACTATCCTTTGACTGGTGAGTAGATGCAAAGGGTTGGGTGGTAAAGAATAAGCAGCTATTGGCGAGCAAATGTGCTAGAAAACCAACTCAGTAATCAGACCCACTTAATAAAGTGTAACATTAAATACCAAATAAACATTTTTTTTACATTTGAATAAGGGCGGGTTTTGTTGACAAGTTATCAAGCACAAACTCTTCCCAGGGGTTGGGGGTTTGGGAAAGTCCCGACGAACTTTTAACTTTACGGCTACCGCAATTTTGCAGACTACATCGACGTTCTAGACAAGGGGTGTGTCATGAGTACCAAGGATAAGCTAGGCAATTTTCAACCGTCACAGACGGCGAAGGTGGCTACCATACAAAATCTATCCAAACTATGGGCAAAAAAATATGTCCAAAAACATAGTATTACCGAAAAAACGTGGCAGTCGAATTCACCAGGATTACGAGCCATTACAGCTCAGCGGTTACTTGATTCCTTGCGAACGGTAATGATTCAATCTTGGATAAAAACCGAAGATTTACTCTGCCAAGAAATCAAACGACAAGGCATTAACTATCGCTTAATTGACCCTTGGCAAATTACTAAAGATACTTACTTGATCTATGAGAAAGTATTGCTCGCTTATGCAGATCAAGTCACCCCCGAACGTTTATGTTTATTTTTATCATCAGAGTTAGGTCGCCTGCGACACAATTACACAGCAATTGACCCCAGGGTGATTGCGTTTGTTAGTCTACAGTTTCACTATAGTGGTCAGTTTCTCTTGAAATCACTGTCACCTCAGGAGCAAGCTACGGTGAGTGTTTATTTTCAGGTGATTGATGATTGTCTGTATATGCCATTACAACGTCTCTACAAAGCCGCCGCGAACTATGAACATCAATCATTAGCGTTGGTTTTGCTACGGCAGATTTTACCCGATCAAGCGTTGATTTCTCAGCAAATTGCCACCCGAATTATCGATTTACATCCGAATTATCATTGTTATAGTGGTAGATTGGCAAACCCTAGCGTGAAATCTGCCAGTATTCGGGATGTGGAACTATTCCAAGTTTACTTGTGGCTTTGTGTTTTGGAAAAGAGTATTGCGCCCATCCAAGAAGAATTATTTCCCTTGTGTGTCATGCTCTATCCATCTTTAAATGTGGGTTGGGAATTAGTCCGGCACATGATTCATCTGTTAGGGCTAGAATTTAGCAAACGTCTTTCTCGGCAGCAAATCCAAATCATTTTACCCTATCTTCAAGTGTTATGGGAAATGTTTTCTCCTGAGGTATTTCCCGAACGTTTGCCCATTGAAGCGTTAGAAAATTCTGCGTAGTCGTCATTTGTCATATTTTATTGAGTCACCTACCTTAAGCCCTAAGTACCTCAACCCCCAACGGACCCACTTGACTGCACCCGTTATTTCCAGCACCATCGGCGCGATCGCATGCACTGAATCTGTGGGCTCAAACGAAGAGACAGTGGGGAGTTGGGCATTCCGTTGGGCAGAGGAGACGCCTTGATCACCGGACGTCAATCAAAATTCTTTGACGAAAAACCCCTGTCAACCGTCTCCATCTGCTAAAATGTAAAGCAATGTAAAGGTATTGTCTTTTACCAGACAGCATCGCAGTAGACTTGAGAGTGAAAAAGCTAACTCCATCTCAAGTAATGGAGTCGAAGAGGAAGGCTATGGGGATCGCCACAATTAACCCAGCAACGGGAGAAACGCTCAAAACCTTTGAGCCACTAAGTCATGAGTCGATAGAAGCCAAGCTCACCCTGGCACAACAGGTGTTTGAGTCTTACCGGAAAACGCCAATGGCGCAACGGGCTAAATGGCTGAATGCGGCGGCGGAGATTCTGGAACGGGATAAGGTCAAGTTCGGTAAACTGATGACCTTAGAAATGGGCAAAACCATCAAAAGCGCGATCGCAGAGGTGGAAAAATGTGCCTTGGTTTGCCGTTACTACGCCGAAAACGCGGCGAAGTTTTTGGCAGATGAGCATATTACCACGGATGCCAGCCAGAGTTTTGTCCGCTATCAGCCCTTAGGTATCATTCTAGCGGTAATGCCGTGGAATTTTCCCTTCTGGCAAGTCTTTCGTTTTGCCGCCCCCGCGTTAATGGCGGGGAATGTCGGTGTCTTGAAACATGCCTCGAATGTGCCACAATGCGCCTTGGCGATTGAGGACATTATAAAGGAAGCGGGTTTTCCGGAAGGGGCATTCCAAACCTTATTAATTGGCGCCAATCAAGTCGAAGCTATTGTCAGTGATCCTCGGATCAAAGCCGCCACCTTAACCGGGAGTGAACCCGCAGGCGCGTCTTTAGCCGCCACCGCTGGGAAACACCTGAAGAAAACCGTGCTAGAACTCGGCGGAAGTGATCCATTTATTGTCCTCGAAAGCGCCGACTTAGACGCCGCCGTTTCCACCGCCGTTACCGCCCGGATGATCAATAATGGTCAATCCTGTATCGCCGCTAAACGCTTCATTGTAGCCGATGCGATCGCAGATGAGTTTGAAAAGCGTTTGGTTGAAAAATTTAAAGCCCTAAATGTGGGCGATCCCATGGAGGAGACAACCAATATTGGACCTTTGGCAACGCCCAGCATTCTCCAAGAATTAGACCAACTGGTACAAACTTGTATAGCCCGGGGAGCCAAGGTTCTGATTGGTGGTAAACCTTTAGACCGCCCAGGTCATTTTTATGCCCCCACCATCTTGGCGGATTTCCCCCCAGGAACCCCCGCCGATAACGAAGAATTTTTTGGTCCGGTGGCGTTATTGTTTAGAATTCCTGACATTAACGCGGCAATTGCTAAAGCGAATGCAATTCCCTTTGGCTTAGGGGCGAGTGCGTGGACAGCAGATGAAACCGAAGCCCAACAACTCATTGAGGAGATTGAAGCCGGGGCTGTCTTTATCAACGGATTAGTTAAATCTGACCCCCGCTTACCCTTTGGCGGGATTAAGCGTTCCGGCTATGGACGGGAATTAGGAATACAAGGAATTCACGAATTTGTCAACATCAAAACCGTTTGGGTGAAATAGTTAATAACTATGGACGGAAGACTGTAGTAGAAGCTATTGTTAAAAAAACAGAATTTTAACAATAGGATTTTAATCCTTAGCCTTGAATCTTTACCGGGGATAGCTAACAGCCAGTCCTAGCTTTGGCCCCCCTCTAACTTGTTCTGCTTGAATTTCAGCAGGCATCAATGGCGACGAAATAGGACATCGGACAAACCATCAGATAACCAATGAATCTTGAGGGAAAACTGAGATGGGTGAAATGAATACAGCGGACATGCTAGTCAAATGCCTCGAAAATGAAGGCGTCGAATACGTGTTTGGATTGCCTGGAGAAGAGAATTTGCATGTGCTAGAAGCACTCAAGCACTCTTCCATTCAATTCATTACCACCCGCCATGAACAAGGAGCAGCCTTTATGGCGGACTTGTACGGACGGTTAACGGGGAAGGCGGGCGTCTGCCTTTCTACTTTAGGACCAGGGGCAACCAATTTGATGACTGGGGTAGCTGACGCCAACCTAGATGGCGCCCCGCTGGTGGCGATTACGGGACAGGTGGGAACCGATCGCATGCATATTGAATCCCACCAATACTTGGATTTGGTGGCAATGTTTGCCCCCGTAACCAAGTGGAATACGCAAATTGTCCGTCCGAGTAATACCTCGGAAATTGTGCGGAAGGCATTTAAACTGGCTCAAAGTGAGAAACCGGGCGCAGTTCACATTGATCTGCCGGAAAATATTGCCGCCATGCCGGTTACAGGTGAACCCTTGGCTAAAGATGAACGGGAGAAAACCTATGCCTCATTCCGGAGTATCGGCAAAGCAGCCGTTGCCATCTCCAAGGCAAAAAATCCCCTAATCTTAGTGGGAAATGGGGCAATTCGCGCCAATGCGGCGCAAGCCCTGACAGAATTTTCCACCCGGATGAATATTCCGGTGATCAATAGTTTTATGGGCAAAGGTGTGATTCCCTATACCCATCCTCTCGCCCTATGGACAGTCGGATTACAACAGCGCGATCACGTTAACTGCGCTTTTGATCAGACAGACTTAGTGATTGTGGTGGGTTACGATTTAATTGAATATTCGCCGAAGAAATGGAATCCAGACGGCAAGATTCCGATTATTCACATTGGTGCTAGCCACGCTGAAATTGATAGCAGCTATATTCCTTTGGTGGAAGTGGTTGGGGATATTTCGGATTCGCTCAATGAAATTATGAAACAGGCGGATCGGGAAGGCAAGGCGATACCCCATGCGGTGGAATTACGCTCTGATATTCGGGCGGATTATGAACAGTATGCCAATGATGAGGGGTTTCCGATTAAGCCGCAAAAACTCATCTATGACTTACGTCAGGTGATGGGACCCGAAGATATCGTTATTTCCGATGTCGGTGCCCATAAAATGTGGATGGCACGCCATTACCACTGCGATCGCCCCAACACTTGTATTATCTCCAATGGGTTTGCGGCGATGGGGATTGCTATGCCGGGTGCGATCGCGGCAAAATTAGTCCATCCTGATCGCAATGTTGTCGCCGTGACCGGTGATGGCGGTTTTATGATGAATTGTCAGGAACTAGAAACCGCCCTGCGAGTCGGTACCAATTTTGTCACTTTGATTTTTAATGATGGTGGCTATGGGTTGATTGAGTGGAAACAAAACAATCAATTTGGCGACTCAGCATTTATTAAATTTGGCAATCCCGATTTTGTCAAGTTTGCTGAAAGTATGGGGTTAAAAGGCTATCGGGTGAATTCGGTGGCGGAGTTTATTCCCACCCTGGAAGAAGCCTTAAGGCAAGATGTGCCGACGGTTATTGATTGCCCTGTAGACTATGGCGAAAATCTCCGCTTTAGTCAAAAAGCTGGGGATTTGAGTTGTAAGATGTAGGTCATACAATTGGCGTTTTCGACAGTCAAGACTGACGCACAAACGCCACCTATCGTAGGGGCACGGCATTGCCCATTAGTGTCAACTTAAGGTGAAAACTTTCACTCTAAGACTTTGAATTTCGTCGCCTTAATCTTAACCCCCCTTAATCCCCCCTTGCTAAGGGGGGAAATGTTCCCTCCCCTTGGTAAGGGGAGGGTTAGGGTGGGGTAGAGTCAAGGTATTGCTTGGGTTTTCCGCTTAAGTTGACACCAATGGGCATTGCCGTGTCCCTACCTGAATAAAATTAACTTATTCAGCAAGCCCTATCTACAACCCAATCTACCCGATGGGCTTCAGTAATATCTGGAACCTCTAAGCGATCGCGCATTCGCTGCATCACCGCTTCCGGCACTTTGGCAGCGCGAGAATGATTGCGCCGCAGCAATTCTTCCCAAAAGGCTTCCAGGTAGATAATGCGAATCCGTGCATGGTACGCAGAAAATAGATTAATTAGCGACGAACGCAGTTGGCGAGAGAGATTGGTCGCATTCCAAACAAAGGATTTTTCGGCTCTCATGTAGTCTTTCGCGATCGCTCTTGCTCGCTCCGCTACAGCAGTTTGGTCATCTTCCGGAGAGATCTTCATCGCTTGTCGCAGTTCATCCAGGGAGATTACTGTCCAATCTGGAAGGTTATCCTGAATCCAAGAGTCTTTGCCAGCACCCGGTAAACCTGACATCAAGATAACCTCGAATCGAGTGTCATCAAAAGCAGCATAGTTGGGATCGCGATCGTCTTTTTGGAAATAGACAAATCGACTATGATCTGAGGGGAACGGTCGGGGATAAAATAAGCAATTATTCTCTTGACAAAATTCCCGAAAGAACTGAACCCGCTCCAGCAGTTCTAGCTGGTCGTCACACTTGCGACCCCGAATATCCGCTTCTGCCAGCAGTGCCAGCAGGTCACAGCGAATCACTTGACTGGCTTTAATCACAGCGCGTTGGGGGTTGGGTTTGTCCCAAAACCAGAGGGGAAGACTGCCATGCTGCACCAGCGAGACAATCGCCTCCCGTTGATGAAACGGCATGTTGAGCGACCAGAGGATTTGCCGCGCCATCTTTGCCCCTTGGCGGACATGACCCTTGGACGTGATCCTGCCATCGGCTTCAATTTCAGTTGCCGCAGGTTTTGCCACATCATGGAGTAAGGCAGCCGCAAATAGAAGCGATCGCTCAATAGATGGTAACTCCCGCCAAGCGGGTAATGCAATTAACGCCTCACAAACCAAGCGGGTATGGGTGAGAACATCGCCTTCCGCATGGTAGCGGGGATCTTGGGGACAATCCTGAAGGGATTGAAGCCAGTCAAACTCAGCCTGAAGCGATGCCCAATCTAGTGTCCAGTCTGGAGGCGTGGGACACCAGGGAAATGACCAGGATAAGGATTGAGAAATAGAAGAAGTCATATAACACTACATCTTAAGGTCAATAGCACTGAAAATTTGCATTAGGGAATCACCGAAACCTTTGATATACCGTAGGGTGGGCATTGCCCACCAACATACCAGTCAGTGGCATTCGTCTTAAGGTTAGGACACATCTTTAGCCGGAAACCCAATCACAGCTTACTGTTGCCTATTGCCTGTTCCCTAGCGCGTAGCGCTATAACTGAAACAAATCGACGCCGGGACGTAGGAGATTGGGTATGATGGGGCGGTTGAGCCAATGGCTATCCGATTGCAGGATGGTGGTTGAAAAGCTAGGACGAACGTATTTGTAACGAGCAGTTACAACTGTTTCCTCTTCGACCTTAATATACAACCCTTCCATCAGGGGACTGGGGTCAGTTTGTTTGAGACTTCGCTCCACATCCAATCCCTGTTCCTCACAGGCTTGGCGGAAGCGTTCTAAATGTCCTGACTCAATGAAATTAGAGTGAGCCAGCAATCCCGTTAACTGCTTATAGGACTTTAATACACCGGAAAACAAGACGGGTACGGAAACCAGGGGTAATCCAGCGAGTAATTCCTTGCGCCGTTGGGTACTGAGAAACTGCTGCTGTTCAATATCTAGCACATCAAATTCAAAGAAATAATGGGGTAAGGCGTCGTAAAAGACAGTGTGTTTGGCATAGAGCCATTCGCCATAGAGGATATAGCGATCGCCCAGCACCTCCCAGAATGTTCCAGTATGACTGTACGCCCATTGTTTGAACAAGTTAAAGTGCTTTTCTCGCTCTCCTCCGGTTAAATAATGTCCCCGGCTTTGCAACAGAATTTGCCCATCAGAACTAAAACTGATGGCAGCATTGGCTCCATCTACTTTTTCTTCGACTACCACATATTGAGATGCGATCGCGCTGAAAGGTACGCTATCCAAGTCTTCATCCCCCGGTTGGAACCGTGAACCTTCGATATGAGGGGTGCGAGGGTATTTGTACATCAAAGAACAGAAGCTTAAATTGTTATTTAGCTGATGTGCATTTAAGTGGCATAATCTGAATCACAGGACGCGGAGATGCTGAGATGCAATTTGAATTTCTCTATCCACTAAGATCATTATCTTTACTTAAATAATATCTAGCTACGTTGTATGGATATCATTATCTTTACTTAAATAATATCTAGCTACGCTGTATGGATAATCATTGCGATCAACATCCACTCCAATAACCACAACTCGGCTAACTTTAGAAATGCTCATAGCTTCTCTTACAACATTTTTTATCACTCGATTTCTTGTTTCTCTATCAATATTTTTATAGGCGTAACCTGCTACTGCTCCTCGCTCCGGAAAAATTTCATTAGTCAATAAACAAATATTGTTATGTTCGGGTAATTGCCAGAATTTATTGACGACTTTCTTGATTTTCTGAAAATCTCTTTCAAACTTGACCTGTTCGTTATATGCAAAGTTTAGAAGGACATATCCAACTTCAGTCCACCGCTCAAACTGCCGTAATTCAATCTGCTGAATAATCCTTTGCCACCATTTTGTTAATTTACGTTTTGGTTTCGGAGTCTCACTTTCAGGTAACTCTCTCATAAAGAATGGATCAAAAATATTTGACATACCAAGTAAATGAAGTCCTTTCTGAGTAACTTCAGCTTCTCCAATGTTAAATCCTGTATCAAGATAGAATGCTAGTAAGTCAATTTCATCCCCGACATAACCAGCATTACGTTCAAATTCTTCTCGGCGTAATAAGTAGTGTAGTTTCTCACATCCTCCCTCCAAAATCTCAAAAATGATTTCGAGGTTAGCAAGAGACATAGTTGGAGACATTTCAACATCATACGGAATCAATCCTGCTTTTTTTAGGTCAGTTGAGCGACAAAAAAGAGTTCCCAATGACTCCAATGTGACACTTAAACGAATTACTTCACGCACTTTTGAGTTATCAACTTCATTTAGTTCGCCTTGTCGATTTTCAAACTGATGTAGGCTGGGATTATTCTTTAAATAGTCTGAGAATCTTTTGGACTGAATTGACGGCTCTACTAGCAATTTTTTAAGAATCTTCTTCAGGCTTTCGATGGCTCCACGTCGTGTGGATTCTGTCACTCGACCAGATTTAGCCTCTACAACCAGCAGATAGGAATCGAGTAGAACTAAAAGATCATTTTCAAAGCTCTTTTTAGTTGCTGGATCAAGCCACTCACTACCTCGATAGATCCTAGCTGATGGAAAAGCTTGATGAAAAAGCTGGTAAATTTCTTCCTCTAGAAATTTACCTCTACGCTCTTTATATTTATTGTATAGATCAGGATAGGGTTTGATGACAGCTTCCATAAGATCTATCAGGTAGTTTAGAAATAGCGTTATAACTGGGCAAAAATAAGTTCCATCTTCAAGATTAATCAGAGGTTTTTGCCAAACTGGATTACCAAGAAATAAATATTCTGGATTCCAATCTGATAACTCACCAAAAGATAATGTCCAGATATTTAATATATTTTTTAGTGCCTCTAAATTGATAGTTTTTGGATAAGCATCTACAAAAGTTTCGGTTGTTATTGTGTAAATGTTCTTTAATCGTAGGTCACTATGGCTAAAAATAATTGCTCTTAAGTTATCAATGTTTAAGCTTTTATCTTTCACAAAATCCAAAAGATCATCTAGAGATGAAGTAAACTCAGGGAAGGCTTGATGATACTTTTTGATAGATGTTTCAATATTTTTGGCACGGAGTGCAGGCAAAATTAAGTTTCGATGCTGATTGATTCTGTATTCAATAATTTCAATTACCTTAAACAACATTTCAATCAAGCAAGCAACTCTAACGCCAGTTTTTTGTTCGATTGCATCATCTAAACTGGAAAATAAACCTGAAACAATCCGTTTAATTTGTTGTGGATATCCCCAGTTGCGGACAGCTTGAGTATCTATCCTAATACTTTCTAAAGTTCTAATCTGCTGACGTTGCTCTACAGGTGTTGATGAGTCCGCTAAGGCTAACCGCCTCATTGGGAATCCCCATGTAACATCCTGAACCAATTGTCGAAATTCAACAAATTCTTGAGGTAAAGCAGGTTTTAAATCAAATGCATCTTGTGAATGCTGAAGAAGCAAACCTTGTAAGAATTCTATGTGATGTTGAAGGATTGGGTGGTCTTCAGTCCACTCACGACTTACACCAGGAGAGGTGGTTAAATCGCAATACGCAAAAAGTGCTAATAGAGAACAAGGATCAACATTAAGAATTTGTTTTTGGAGTGTTTCAAAGGAGGTTGCAAATTGTTGATCGTATTGTTCGCCCAATTTCTTGATCAACTCAACCACTTTGTCTTCAGTCATGCCCTCGAATGGCAATGACATTTGATAGTAAGTAAATCCAGTAAATTCTGCTTTTGGACGACGAACAGCGAAACCTTTGGATTTAGCTCTGACATTTTCTTGAGTAGATTTCTTCTGTTTCTTCCGTCTTTTCCTGGGCATTGTAAGATTCACTGAAAAAGGCTATATTCGATCCCCATGATAGCTTGTCTCCCTTAAGAGGATGAACTCGCACCAGGGTTGAGGTGGAGAAGCAGTGATGAGTGTTGGGTTTCATCCTTCAACCCAACCTACAAGATCGAGCGATCGCATATTGGGTGCATGGGCATTGTTCAAGCCGCACCATACTCTGTATACTGCCGTTTGTAAGGAGGCTGTAAACCCAACACAATATCTTCTCTGGGAACACCCATTGAAAAGTTGGACTTCGGCAGCAATATGTTGGAGAGGTGTTTGAGGCATGGTTCAATCTCCTTGGGCAGGGGGTTCGGTGGGTTCATTGAAGCGATCGATAATTTCACGAATTTCACTAGCTGGGAGAGTAGTTTCATCGGATTTGGAATAGAGCGTGACAAGCAGAATGCAGATGTTGTCTCGCAATTGGTAAATGACCCGATAGCCTGAACTTTTGCCTTTTTGAATGTCGCTATTTTTGACGCGGACTTTGAAAACGGTATAGGTCGTGCCAGGAATTTGATCGCCAGGACAGTTACCACTTTCGAGGTCATCGAACAGCGGTTGTAGATCAGACCGGATATTGCGATACCGTTTGGCTAACTTGCGAAGTTGTCCTTGAAAATCGGGGGTAACTAAGATTTGAAGGGATGGAGCGTCAGTCATCAATGCCGTCCCAGAGTTCAGAGACGGGCTTCAAGTTGCCTTCTTTGGCTTGTTGTAAGGAGATCCGCAAATGGGCAAAGATGAGTTCATTTGGGTCATCGTCAGGGTCGCTTGGGGGGGTGAGGATACCTCGATCGACGAGGATTTGATAGAAATCGTCTACATCCATCGCAATGACTTGAGCCGCTTGCTCGATGAGCAGGATGTTTTGCTGGAAGAGCGCGATCGCAACTTCTCGGCGTAAGTCTGATTCTGTGAGGGATAGGTTGTCAGGGAGGTTGATGGTAATTTGCATGGTTTTGAGTCCGCTTAGTTCAATCATTTTATTTCACATCTTCGCTGACACCTTCGAGAAAAGCGATCTGCGCTTTGCTGCTTCGCACCATTCCATTGTGCTGGATAACACCTTGTATTGGAACGAGTGCGATCGCGCCTCGTTGTCGGTTAGCTTGAGTCTGTCACGTCCTTGCTTGTGAATCAGTAGGTAAGGTGAAACCAAACATGACTCGATTGAGCGATCTCACCAGGATTGAGGTGGATAAGCAGTGATGAGTGTCGGGTTTCATCCTTCCTGGTTATGTGTCAATTTTTGGTTGCGCTTCAGCACTGATTCATAACCATTTAAAGAGTTGCTTTCAAGGTTGAAGCCAACTTCGCAAGATATTAATCACCACTGGAGTAAAAGGTTCCATCTGACCCTGTTGGGGTTGTGATAGGTCACCGATTAACATCTCTAACAGTTCTTCATCCTCTAAGCCTTCATCGGGGTCTATACCATTTGTCCATAATAAGGCATTAGACAATTGCTTGCGTTTTTCGATCAAAGCACGGTTATTTTTTTCGTGATCTCCCAGGTTTAAGGCTCGGATTGTGTCGATTGCCCGCTCGCTCAACCCTTCTACCCGACCACTAATTTTAAAGCGAAGTTCTGTTTCACATTCTGTCATCAGGGGAGTTAGGGGTAGGAGTTGTGATTTATGGGAATTACCACATTGATTAGAGGTATTACAACTGGCGACAATATTTGAAAAGTCAAGTGTGCGTCTAGGATTTAGGTTTTGAGCTTCTACATGCTCATTGTGGCAAGCATCAATGTTTTGGATGCGCTGACAGCAATAGGCACAAAGGTAGAATTGTTCTGCTAGAGCATATTGCCGAATAGTGCGGCGAATATCTTCAGTTAACTGTTTGTAGCGTCCGTGAGGGTTTGCTCGTTTCCAATCTGTCAAATTGGAGGGTTCAGTCCCTTTACTAATGGTTCGCATGACGCAATTCTTGTTTACGGAGCAGTAATTTTGCTTTGATCAATTCCAGATGATTGGCGGGTAGTTCCTCAGTTAATTTTGCAAGTAGTTGTTGAGCCTCGGTTAGCTTTGAATCTTGTATAGCATCCAGCAGATCGTTCAGTTCAGTATTAATTTTCTCATTACGGATGCTGGTATCCATGACATCTAATAAGACAGTATTAGCATCTTGCCCATACTGAGAAGGCAATTGTCGCAATTCACCATTGGTTAAGGTGTAAACCAAAACATTTTTACAGTCGCTGATCACCAGAGGTGAATGGGTAGTTAGCACAAACTGACAATTTGGGAAAGTTTCCATTAGGCGATCGCACAGGCTGCGTTGCCAAGAGGGATGCAGGTGCAAATCGACTTCATCAATCAAGACGATACCATCTCCTGCTAGAGGATTCTCCAGAGCAGGGTTCAGCATGGCTAAACGGCGAGCAATATCACCAACCAGAGCCATGAGCGATTTTTCGCCTTGTGAAAGTTGGGCTACATTCAGAGTTTCACCATTTTTATCAATCGCCATGTAGAGACGGGGTTTACGATGGACTCTCAGGTTGTCCATCTGGGGCATAAATCGGCGAATGGCGGTGCGAACTGCGGTTAATTGCCGATCTTTGGCTGAGGCATTGAATTCGTTTAACCGTTGCCATGCATCTTGATTAGTTTTAAATAATGGTTTCAGTTCGTTCAGCAAATCTTCAGAAATTCCTGATTCATTTTCAGTATCTTCCCGTTCCCGAAACCACTCAAAAAAGCGGCGAAAGTCAACGCCCTGACTTAGGGAGTTATCGTAACCATCAAGTTGCAAGAAAGTATGCTTATTCCTAATTTTTAGGGGAATATCAAGTACGACGCGCTCGACGGGATAAAACGCAATGATGGGAAGGCTAGTTTTGTCATCACGGGTAAGGGCACCACGATAACGATTGGCTAAGCGGGTGCATTCGTTGAGATGGCTAGTGTACTGGGCTTTACGTCCTTTTCTGCTTTTTGCTAAAGTCCACTTGAAGTGATGCTCGAACTCGCTTTGATCAGGATTGTCTGATGCCCCAGAAGAATCACAAATGTCTATTTCAATACTGGCGGCGTTGGCGGTGTTGAGTATGACATCTTCGGGGATAGGGTTACCACTACCTTTTTCTGTACGCAAACGAGCAGTAAACCAACTCAGGGAGGTTGCTAAGGCTTTCAACACAGAGGTTTTACCAGCGCCGTTATTACCAACAAAGACGGTGATATTGCTGGGATTTTGCTCAGTGGGTGCTAAGGGAATTTCCAGGTTTTCAAATAGCCCAATATTATTTAAGATAACCCGTTGGATTTCCATAGCGGTAAAGTTCAAACCTCAGAGGTTTTCGACATTGACAACAGTACCTCAAACGGCACTTGAAGGCACTTACCCCTATTATGGTCTCAAAACAGTTGCACGTACAGACCACTCACAACTCTTTTGTCAAGCCATTTTCTCATGTTTTACCCCAACCGTGATTACGCTTACCGGCGCTCTAGTGCAAGAAGGCAGAAATAACTGAACGGCTAATATCTCCCCCAGCTTCCTCAGCTCCCCCAGCTTAATCGTATCTACGAAGTTGCTCAAGTATTTCCAAGGGCGCTGCACTAGGTATCCTCGTAGTGCTATAGTACCCGTGCCCCTTGGATGAGGGAATCCAAAAAATAATGACGAATAACCGAAATAGAGAATACTGGCGAGCGAATAAAGCCCTGATTCGTAATCTGCTGATTGTCTGGGCATTGGTTTCGATTGTCCTGAGTATTCTGCTGGTGCAACCCTTGAACCAGATTAATCTGGGTGGCGTTCCTTTGGGATTCTGGATGGCGCAACAAGGCTCAATTTATGTCTTTGTGATGTTAATTTTTATCTACGCCATTCAAATGGATAAATTAGAACAGAAATACCGCCATCATAAACCCAGAAATGATAACGAGGAGTAATTATGTCAGTTGAAGCTTGGACAACCGTATTGGTAATACTTTCTTTTATTGTCTATGTCTATATTGGTTGGCATTCGCGGGTAAAAGATACTAAAGGTTTTTTTGTCGCCTCTCAGGGTGTCCCCTCTATCGCCAACGGTGCAGCTACAGCCGCCGATTGGATGTCAGCGGCGTCGTTTATTTCCATGGCGGGGTTGATTTCGTTTCTGGGGTATGACGGTTCTATCTATCTGATGGGATGGACGGGGGGATATGTCTTGCTCGCCCTACTGCTAGCACCCTATTTACGGAAGTTTGGTAAATATACTGTACCCGATTTTGTTGGCGATCGCTACTATTCCCGTACAGCACGTTTGGTGGCGGTGGTGGCGGCAATTTTCATCTCTCTCACCTATGTGGCGGGACAAATGCGGGGAGTGGGAATTGTCTTCAGTCGTTTCTTACAGGTGGATATTAATACAGGCGTGATTATTGGGATGGTAATTGTCGCCTTTTTCGCCATCTTGGGGGGAATGAAGGGGATTACTTGGACACAAGTAGCACAATACTGTGTCTTAATTATCGCCTATCTAATTCCCGCGATCGCGATATCTGTGTTGCTGACAAATAATCCAATTCCTCAATTAGGATTTACGTTCAGTGATATTATGGAACGCCTGAATGGAATTCAAGTGGATTTAGGGTTTGCGGAATATACCCAACCCTTTACCAATAAATCCATGTTGGATGTCCTATTTATTACCATCGCCCTGATGGTGGGAACCGCCGGATTACCTCATGTTATTGTCCGATTCTATACGGTTCCTAATGTGCGTGCGGCTCGATATTCCGCAGGTTGGGCATTACTGTTTATTGCGATTCTCTATACCACCGCGCCCGCTATTGCCGGATTTGCCCGATATAACTTGATTCAGACTTTACATAATAATACGATTGAAGAGGTGCGTCAACTGGATTGGGCAACCAAATGGGAAAACACCGGATTATTGGCGTTTAATGATAAGAATGGGGATGGAAAAATTCAATTAACTCCCGATACCGAGACAAACGAAATTACCATTGACCCAGATATTATTGTCCTCTCTACCCCCGAAGTCGCCCAACTTGCACCCTGGGTGATTGCTTTAGTGGCAGCCGGTGGATTAGCCGCCGCTTTATCAACGGCATCAGGGTTATTACTAGTGATTTCCAGTTCCGTGGCACATGATGTCTATTACCGCATTATCAACCCAGACGCATCAGAAGCCCAACGGTTATTAGTGGGTCGATTTATGGTGGGATTCGCTATTGTCATTGCCGGGTATTTTGGTACTAATCCCCCCGGTTTTGTGGCTCAAGTAGTCGCCTTTGCCTTTGGGTTAGCCGCCGCTAGTTTCTTCCCAGTGATTATCTTAGGCATATTTGATCAGCGGACTAACCGAGAAGGCGCGATCGCAGGTATGATTGTCGGGTTAGTTTTCACGACTATCTATATTATTGGCGTAAAATTTTACCAGATGCCAACCTGGTTTTTTGGCGTTTCCGCTGAAGGTATTGGCACAGTGGGAATGGTACTGAATTTTATCGTGACTTGGATTGTTTCTCGCCTTACCCCCGCACCACCTGCAGAGATACAACAGTTAGTGGAATCGTTGCGAACACCAGGGAATGAACCCCTACCTTTAGCTGATATTGGCGAAGAGGAGTTAGATTAATTTCTTCGTAAACGAAGAGGTCTTAGACCCAATTAATCAATTGTCAAGTTAGCCTGGAACATATTAAGTTTTAAATCCTTGTTTAATAAGGCTTTCAGGTAGTTTAAGAAAGATGCGGCTCAAGGAGAGTACTATCTAGAGGGGAGTACCTGTCGGGAATAGCAGCGCTAATCGCTTTTCCCTGAGCAGAGCCTCTTGAGTATAAATCTCTTCAATCTGCTTCACTATTTCTGCATCAATACCAAGTTGAGCTGCCATTTTGGTAACGGTTTCTCGCTCTCCGCTACTGTATTCACCATCCGCAGAGCAAGTCTCGATCGCGTCATAGACAAGATAGCGACGACAAGCATTTGCTGCGGTGTCTCGAGAAATAACCGAATCAATGTCTTCATCAGCCTTGTAAGTTTTGAGTTCCTCAACCACTTGATCAGGAGCGCCAAAGGCTGATGCTTGACCAACAACCCAATCTCTTTCCACCTGGGTTAACTCATTATCGCCATTCGCACAAATCAATAACGCTTTCATATAGCTATCGAAGGCAGGAAGTCCCGGAATATCGTTGAAACCACATTTTTTATTGAAAAGCCAATGAATACCTTCTTTTCGGGTAGACATAATCCGATTACTCCTGATCAAGATTTTACCGACAGGTGGGGGACTTTGTGCCTTACCACCCACACCGTAATAAGATTAACACAATATCCGCTTACTACTAAGCTACAATCCATTAGTTTTTTTAAATCAGAATTAACCTCTTAATAAATGGACAAGGCAGCACTTGTTTCTGTGTAGTGGTTTGTGGGAGGGAACATCTCTACCAAAGCTTACTTTCACGGTATGTGGTGCAACGTGAGTTGTTCCAGACGTTGCAGGCAACGTCTCTACTTTTCGTTGGCACAAGGGATGTGACTAAACCCGCCCCGACGCAGGTTTCTCTACTTTTCGTAAAAAGTCAGCTACTCCAGTACCGATCACCCCGTAAATATCTTGCCCACTTATGCCTGAATCTCAAAATTATTCAGATAAGCAATCGGATCACTCGGATCAAATTGGCGTTGATCAATAAAAACGGTGGCGGGTTCCATTTTCATCGGATCACTGGGTAGCTCAATCTTTAATGCCTTCGCCACATCTGTATAAATTTCTAACGGATAAATTTCCTCTAGGATTTCATCGGCATTCTTGGGATAATCTTGTTGTTCAATTTGACCCCAACGAATCATCTGAGTGAGTAACCAAATCCCATGAGAGCGCCAGGGATAGTTAACCGGATTCGGCTTCTCTGGATCATCGCTATTGTCACCATAAAACTGATAAAAATTAGGAATAGTTTCCAGGCGTTCTTGGTTATCAAAGCCACCATAATCATAGTTACCCAATAAAGCAGGTTCTATATATTCCTGATCCGTGTTCAGATACCTACTTTGGGCAAGAATTTGGGCAACTTCGCGGCGATTTTTGGCTTGCTCACAAAACTCACAGGCTTCTAGAATCGCCGCCACTAAAGCCCTAGCGGTTGCGGGATGTTCGTCTACCCAGGCTTGCATCGTGGCTAGCACATTTCCCGGATGTCCCGTCCAAATATTCTGAGAGACATTTGCGGTAAATCCATTTCCCTGCAAAACCGTCTGTTGGTTCCACGGTTCACTACTACTGTAAGCATCCATCACCCCCGCTTGAATTTTATAGATCATTTGTGAGGGGGGAATCTCGATAAATTCAACCTCGCTTTCGGGATTAATTCCCATCGCGGCTAACCAATAGCGGCTAATGTAATAATCCATCGAAGCATTCGACTCGGTAGCAAAGATAGGCGGTTCCTCGAATTTGCGAACGTATTGGCGATAGGAATCGGCAAACTCCTGAAAGGTGAAATATTCAATCGCCGGTCGAATTCCAGCATCCCAGGCTTTGGGAGATAAGGTAATGCTGCTGCCATGGAGATTGAGTACCATCAGGGCAACCATGGGGGCGGCTTCTGCTCCTAATTGTGCCATCATTGGCATTCCATATAAGGCTTGAGCTGCATCTAACTGGTAGTCGAGTAAACCATCCTGAATTTGATTCCAATTCTCTTGCTTACTCAGGCTAACGTTAAGCCCATAGCGAGCAAAAAAGCCTAATTCTTGGGCGATAACCAGGGGCGCACTTTCGGTAATGGGAATAATCCCTAGGTTTAGGTAAGTTTTTTCGAGTTTGCCAAAGTCAACCGTTGAGGCGGATGAAGACTTAGAAGAGTTATTCCTTCCGGAGGTAGACAGATTCACCGAGTTACAAGCGGCAAAGGCTAACCCTGTACTTGCCAGACTGGTGTATTTGAGAAAATGGCGGCGCTTCATGTTTTTTTCCTCACCCAATGAATTATAGACTCTGACATTGAATCTACCGCGTTAGGGGGACAAGGAGATGGGGAAGCAGGGGAAGCAGGGGGAGCAGGGGGAGAGAAGACAGGCTTATCCGAGCAGTATTGCACCCTATCCACACCCCCAGCCAGTCGTCTGCAAATGAAAGCCATTAGGGTTCAATTCATTTTGACTTGCGGCTTGAATCAACGCCTGGAAAATCGAAAGGTGTCTGGAGTCGGAAGGGGAAAGTTCCGGATGCCATTGCAGCGCGATCGCAAAGGGATGCTGTTCATGTTCTAATGCTTCAATTAAGCCATCTGTGGCTTTGGCGACAATCTGCCAACCGGGAGGTATGGTACGCACGCCTTGATGGTGCCAAGAGACAACAGTAAGTTCTTCCTCTCCCATGATTCGAGATAGTCGGCTATCGGGATAAATCTGCACCGTATGCTGACTTGGTTTCAGCATGTCCTCTCGATGGAGTATATCTTCCCCAAATTCCTCTGGCAGATGGGGGACTAAATCACCACCACTAGCCACCATCAGCACTTCTAAGCCGCGACAAATCCCCAAAATAGGCTTTTGTTTCGCCAATGCCAATTTTGCTAGCCCTAGTTCAGCGCGATCGCGTTCCGGATCAATACCATAAATTGTAGGATGAGGGGAACCGTTATACAACTCTGGGTCTACATCACCCCCACCTGTAAAAATTAACCCATCAATCCGGTTCAGCAAGACGTCGAGATCAGATTGAACAGGCGGAAGCAGAACGGGTATCCCTCCAGCAGACTGGACTGCCTGAGTATAACCCGCCGGTGAATAAAAGTTTCCGGTTGGCTTGTAGTTAAAGGTGGTAATTCCAATGATTGGCGGTGTCATCGGTTTTGGGTTCATTAAGCAAAGCGTAGATAAGGGTTTTCTTGCTCAGCATATACAATATTTACTGAACAAATTGATAGAATCACTGCCTTCTCAGCGATTGATTTCAGCTAAAGGGAAGAAAAATGACTAAGGGAGAGCATCAACCCCAAACGGCTACACTACTAATCTCCTGTCCTGATCAACCGGGATTAGTTGCAAAATTTGCCAATTTTATTTATGCTAACGGCGGCAATATCATTCATGCGGATCAGCATACTGACTTTGCCACAGGGCTGTTTCTCACTCGTATCGAATGGCAGTTAGACAATTTTAACTTACCACGGGAGTTGATTGACCCAGCGTTTGCGGCAATCGCCCAACCGTTACAAGCAAAGTGGCAGCTTTATTTCTCGGATAGCGTGCCTCGAATTTCGATTTGGGTAAGTCGGCAAGATCACTGTCTGTTCGATTTACTTTGGCGGCAAAAAGCTCAGGAGTTTGCGGCTTCTATTCCTTTAATTATTAGCAATCACCCCGATTTGCAAGGGGTTAGCGAAGAATTTGGCGCTGACTTTCATCACATTCCGATTACTCAAGACAATAAAGCTGAACAAGAAGCAAAACAGCTTGAATTACTACGTCACTATAATATTGATCTGGTGGTATTAGCTAGGGCATTACGCCTACATTTACGCCATCAGGTGTTAGTTTACGGGAATCGAACCGTAGTTTTTGCTTAAGCAAAATCTGTATAAATTTCTGTATTAAAATAGTTTTTTGTCGTCAAATGCATTAAGAGTATTGTTTGAAATTCAGGTAATCAGAAATTTGTCTGTCATTGGACAAAAGGCAAAAATGTGCTTTGACTTCGACAAAGATGCAGTGATTCCCAGTATGGAGTTAACCGGACTATGGGCAATCGTCAGGACATGATATCATTGGTAGTTCTTGAATCGTAGATATTACATCAAGTATATCTGGCGTGCGATCGCAGGTTGTCCTGTGCCTCCTGTTGCTGAAGTATCTTGTGCATCAGTTGGTCGAGATTCTACCACTGTTCATAGCCATGGCAAATCGATCGCAGATAGTCGGTAAAATCGATAGAGTAGTCTTGAACAATGGCAATGCAGTACTGTAGACAATGCGATCGATCTTCAACGGGGTCGATCTTCAACGGGGACGATCAGATCACTAATTCTCTGATGGTGGTTTGGATCAGGACTTTTGGGTTGAGGAACTCCGGATAAAGGATGAAAAACCCGTAACTAAGGACATAAGACGAATGACATAAGAGGAATGACAAACGACGAATAACAAACGACAAATACTTGTAAAATTTCCATAGGGGATTAGACAGAAAGGATAATCATGCGAATTTTAATCATGGGTGGTACTCGCTTCATCGGAGTCTACTTAAGCAAAATCTTGGTTGAACAAGGACATGAGGTGGTGCTGTTCAACCGGGGTAATAAACCCGCCCCTGTCGAAGGGGTAGAACAGATTCACGGAGATCGCAAAGACGCTACCCAACTCAAGGAAAAGCTGTCTGGACAAGCATTTGATGCCATCTTTGATAATAACGGGCGGGAACTAAGTGATACTCAACCCCTAGTCGAGATATTTAAAGACAAAGTACAGCATTTTGTCTATATGAGTTCAGCAGGGGTCTATTTACAATCTGACCAAATGCCCCATCTGGAAGGTGATCCCGTTGATCCCAAAAGCCGTCACAAAGGTAAACATGAGACGGAAGCTTACCTAGAAGCCCAAGGGATTCCCTTTACCGCGATTCGCCCAACTTATATCTATGGACCTCAAAACTACAACGACTTAGAAGCCTGGTTTTTTGACCGTATCGTTCGCGATCGCCCCATCCTTATCCCTAATAGTGGTCTGTTTATCACACAACTAGGACATTGTAAAGACTTAGCCCGTGCCATGTCTCTGGTACTAGGAAACCAGCAAGCCATTGGACAAATTTACAATGTATCCGGCGATCGCTATGTAACCTTTGACGGCTTGGCAAACGCCTGTATTGTCGCAGCGGGCAAATCCCCCGACGATTTCGATCTCTTACATTACAATCCCAAAAAATTTGATTTTGGCAAGCGCAAAGGGTTCCCCCTGCGGACACAACACTTTTTTGCGGATGTCCATAAAGCCAAGACTCAACTCAACTGGGAACCGGAATATGACTTGATATCAGGGCTTAAGGATTCGTTCCAAAACGATTACTTAGCATCCCAGCGTCACGAAGCTGAGGTAGATTTCTCTTTAGATGACCAACTACTAGCCGCGAGTTGAGGCAAGATGTAAATTCCGCCAGAAATTAGGGTGAGGACAACGGATAGCCAAAATAGGACAAGGGATGGCATTTCCCACACCGGCGGAAGTGGTGCAATTAACAGGGCAACTGCCGTAATTTGACTTACGGTTTTGAGTTTGCCCCAAATATTTGCGCCACTAATTTCCTGGGTCAAATTGGGGTTAACTCGCCAACCCGCGATCGCTAATTCCCTTAATAAAATCACAAACACGCCCCAGGCGGGAACTTGACCCAATTCGATCAAGGCTAAAAGGGGGGCTAAGATTAATAATTTATCAACTAACGGATCAAGAAATTTTCCTAAATCCGTAACTTGATCCAGCTTCCGCGCCAGATAGCCATCTAACCAGTCGGTACTTGCAGCAATCAGAAAGATTGCCAAACAAATCCAGCGTGTCTGATCTGTGGGATCATGCAGTCCGTATAGAATAAAGGGCAACCCAAGTAATCGAGAAAATGTAATCCATGTGGGTAGTGTCATCTGAGTTTTGAATTATGACTTATGAATAAGGGCGGGTTTTTTTGCTTAGTTATTAGTAACTATCACCTACGATAGGCTTATGAATTATGATTTTTTGTAGTTGCCCTATCTTCGCTTATAGCACAATTCGTGCAACTACGAACATTATTTTTTAGTTTAATCGAGCTAGGATTAGAAAAATTTAATTGCTGGACGTTCTTTAAGGATTAAGGATTGACAAATGATCGGTAATTTTTTCGGTAATAGTAATTTACATGGAGATCCACCTTGGCTTAATACGCTCCTTGCTTCTTCAAGACTACAGCGATAGTTTTCACTATGAGCTGAAAGTCATAGCCAACAGACCACTTGCGCTGATAAGCCAGATCCATAGACACAATATCTTCAAAATCGATAACACTAGAGCGACCATGAACTTGCCATTCTCCAGTCATTCCTGGCTTAGTTCTCAATCGTTTCCAATGATGTTGCTGGTAGTTTTGTACCTCATTTAGGGTGGGCGGACGAGTGCCAACTAAGCTCATCTCACCTTTGAGGACGTTCCAAAATTGAGGCAATTCATCCAAGCTGGTGCGCCGTAAAAAACGACCCACACGAGTGATGCGAGGATCGTTTGTATTTTTAAAGATATGACCTTTTGCCTGATTTTCCACCAAATGTTGCATGCGATCAGCGCCTACAACCATTGAACGAAATTTCAAGATGCGAAAGGGTTTACCTTTTAGACCGCAACGAACTTGACGATAGAAGATAGGACCTGGATTGTCAATTTGGATGGCGATCACAATGGGTATGGCGAGAATGGCTGTCATGATCAAGCCAACCAAGGCTCCCAGAATATCAATAAGCCGTTTAATTGGAGAGGTCGCCGACCGATGCGCCACACGTAACCGAGGGAAAGTTTGGAGAACAAGAGGATCACCCGACCAGGGTGTGGAACAGTTGGATGTAGTAAACATGTTGTCAGTTCAATTGTATTACAAGTTGTAAGTTAGTTAGCCTAATTATTATGTTCTATAGTATTGGTATTTTTGCTAAAAAAATATAGTCCTTTTGATACACTTCACCAAATCTTTACAATTGGAGTCTTCTTTTATGAAGATATTATGAAGATATTATAAGGATGATGGATTGGGATGAAGGAAGATTGCGGAATCTAACTATCTCTCATCAAACCCGAAAGTGAGCTGTGATACATTTGCTATTACCTTAGATTTAGGCATCTATCTAAAGAGGTATATTATTTTATAAGCTATAGCCAATCTAAATGATTTGTGAAAACGGATGAGACCCAAAAGCTTAGCCAGTAAGGGTTGCTATTTCACAACTGATGCTATTTCACAACTGATTTAGACGCACAATACAAGGCGGGTAAGAAAAATCTTCCTACCGATAGCCTTTATTTATGCCAATGATTACAATTAATGATTAAAGGCTCATCAAAGGTTTGAGACAGACTCGATACAAGGAGTTTCAGGTACTGACGCAGACGTTCATGTTGCTGGAAATTGGCACGATAAAGCCGATCGCCTACGGTTGAAAATAGTTTGGCGTCAGCTAGATCACCATAAGAGGAGTTTTGGGGAGAAGTTGCAGAGAACCCCTGTAGGCGATCGCTCACTGGGAGCAACCCTGACGGTAACTGACCGTCCAAAAACCCTAGCAAACGCTCATAACAAGCGACTGTGTTGAGACCTTGACGTTCTAAGCGTTGCTTAATCTCTGCCACAGTGTAATCCCGAATCGCTGATTCCTTCTCTGTCGGGGGGAACGCCTTAAGTAATTCCTGTAGTAGAAAGTAGTCACTATACTGCTGCTGGAAACGATTAAAGACATGGGGATACAGAGGGAACTTGGCTAGTCCAGTGGCTACCCACGTCTGGGGGAGTCCAGTGTCTGGGATGAGTTTAGCGTTAGGCAGTTTGTGCTGGAGCCACTCCTTAACCTTTTTTAACTTAGCGCTTCCGCCTGTACAGATGGCTTGTCCGATAGCCTGTTGGGATTGTCCTGCTTGAATTAGCAGCTTGTTAACCTGTTGGTTGAGTTGTTCAATAAACGGTGTGATCACAGCAGTGTTGAAGTCTTTTTGCTGCACCGTCCATTGAGACGTACCCAATTCCAGGGTAAATTCGGCTTTGTGTGGCAAAATCAGCTTCAAGTATTCAGCCGCTTTCAGTAGCGCCTGTCCTAACGCCGAATGCTGTAACTCGAATAAAGCGCGATCGCGTCTTTTGGGGTCAGGTTGACCGGGTAAGGGTCGTTCTAAATCCTGGCTGAGAGCCAGTTGTGCTAATTGCGCCTCAGACATCTGAGGGTAGAGTAGCTGCCAAACGATATCTTGATCAATAGCGTGACCTGCATAAGACCAACTCTGAAGCTGAAAGTCGGCGTAAGTTAATTGGCTCAGATTGTAAGGCAAATCCACTAATGCCAATTCCGTGGTGGTTGCGCCAATATCGATCACCAGAGTCCAGCCACGTCCAGGAGTGGAGGATTGAGGGGTTAAGGGGGGACAGAGGGGTTCAGATGTAGGAAAAGCGGCTAAGAGGGACGCGATCGCATCTTCTAAGAAAACAATTTGTTGAGATTCCTTGACTAACTTGGCAGCCAATACTGCTTCCCGGACATTAATCTGATAGGTATCGCCCCAATCGGCTGGATAACTAACAATGACACCTTCGAGTTGTGCCAAAGCTTCTGCCAGTACCTGTGATTCTAGATCCATTGCCCCTACCTGCAATGGTGTCTTGGTGCGAACAGTCTCTGGGGTTAAAGTTGCCAACATTGCCTGCAAGGATCGTCGCACCCAGTATAGAGGAACCTGTCCATCTGGTAACCGTAACATCGGCTCCCACTGACGACGTTCTGGGCAATAGTAAGGAATTGCCAATGGCAAATAGGGTTTAACCATGGACACTCTTATTCCCAGTGCTTTTGCCCAGGTAGACACTGAAGCAGCAACACCGACTGATGGAGCTGTTTTTGGAGCCGATGGCTGACTACTATATGTTTGTGTGGGTAAACGAAACAGGCGATCGCTCCCATGAAGATTGGCGGTTGATGATTCCTGTTGCCAATAGAGAGGGTAGTGCTGACCTGTTTTTTGGTTCAACACAACCGCCGACAGACCTGTGGTGCCGAAGTCAATTCCCAAGTACCAGAGAGGATTACTCCTATCCACTAACGAATTTGATGGTGAAGCCATTCAACTAAATTGCTCGACCCTCCCTTGAAATTAAAGATTATCTGCTTCACGAGTATCACTGTTACTCTGATCCCTATCTTGTTCGCGGTTCTCCAGTTGGCTGAAAATCCTTGTAAACCTAGGCATAACTATACCCATCCTTTCTGTGCATAGGTTTAACCTCGTCAGGTTTACAGTAGCAACGTTTACCATTCACGCGAACCTCGATGCGTTTCTCGTTTTGAACCACAACGCGACCAACAACTCCGTCAAGGGTTCGAGCAATATCACCTGTTTTCCACCGTGTTTTGTGCGATTGGCGCGGCTTGGAGCAGGGGAAGCCGAATTTATCCATCCGACATAGTCGGCGAGTACCATATCCCGTTGCTTTGACTCGCAGAATCTTTTGAGTCAAGATATGAAGCGTTTCTGTTATGCCAACACAGGCAGCGTCCAGCCAATGTGTCTTGGGAAGCCCTAACCGAGTACGGTTGTACTTAGTTTGTCCGCCTGTCCCGGTGGTTACAGGAAGCCCAGTCCGAGATAACGTCTCGAACAGTTTCCCGCGCGTTGCGTTAACCGCCGCAGCATCTTTGAGAGGTGATGAAGCCTGTTTGAGAATACGAGCTTTGCGGTATCGAGTATTGCGCTGTCTCCGTCCTCTGCGAACAGCTTTGCGATTTAACAGAGAGTCCTTAATCTGCTGCCCTCGATGTTCTAGTTCCATACCCCAAATCACCTCATCCCGGTTGCTCACAAGTGAAATTCCGGTTGTTTTGGAACCTGGGTCAATCTTAAGCGTGAGTGGATAGGTGACAATATTCTCTACCACTCGATTCATGATCAGCGTGAATGGGTAACGACGGAAGACCGCGGCAATGCAAGCTTCCATCAGTTTCCGAGCGTGAGCTGGATGGATAGGATTCATCGGTTGTTTGTTGGCATCGATTAGAAAAACGTAGTTTGACATAATTGGTCGGTTTGACCAGTCCTTAAGTAATGTGTGCTTCGGGGAGGTTAGAGTCTGGCTTGTTCGGGTTGAAACACTTGCTCTATAAACCTTTCGAGCATTCCTTAATCTCAACCGACAGAGAAGAGCGAACTAGCGAATTCGTAGGTGTCTTGACCGCTCTAACGTAGGTCTAATCCTGCCCCTGGTGGGTGAATCAATCTGTTTACACAGATTTAAGTAGGTTTAATTCACCCCATCCTCTAAAGACGTTTCTTGCGGTTGACTCATGGAATTTTGATCAGGAGTTACTGAATCTTCCAAGACGTATTCTTTTACCACATCTTCTCCTTCTATGTCAATAGATTCCTCAGACAAATCATCAGCAACGTCCTCCGACGCTGGAGATTGTGGTGGATTCGTGTCCTCAGAGTCACTCACCAAAGGATCGGGTGTGCGGGAGTCTAGGTCAGTGGGGGTTGGTGAAAGCCAATCTGGGAAGATAACATCCTCTTGGGATAGGTCGTGGAGGGCAAACTCTTCCCAATCTTCTGCTAACAACTCCTCTGACATAGGCAACGACTGGATTGAGTCTAAATCGAAGCTTGGGGGTGGGACGATGCGATCGCGCGATGGGGATGGCTGAGGGACAATATTTAGATGGTCTACCGCTTCAAAGCTGTTCAGGTCTTCACTAAGCTGATCGAGGGTACTTTGGTCTAGGCGAATCTCTTGACCAGAAAACTGCTGAAATTCCTCCCTTATCAGTAAATCTTCGTCTGGTGAGGCGGGAATATAGTAGTCATCAACTGAAGTAACTGGGGAATTAGTTTCCCCTGGGTTTTCCAGAAACCATTCTTCCTCACGAGTCGCCGCCATGGATGGGAGTTCGGTAACGGGGGAGGAATAACTTAACCCCATTTCATCGAGTAAATCGGTTAGGGCGGTAATCGTTTTAACATCTTGAGACTCGCTGAGTGCTTCCTGGTGAGGGTGAGTTGCTGTTTCGGGCGCTGCAACTAACTCTGAGTCAATCGGGGCGTCCGTTGTTGGGGTTTCAAAGAGTAAGGTTTCCCAAGATAGCAGATCATGATTGACGCCTTCAACCCGGGGTTCTGGTGAACTCGTTTCCTCGGCGGGATCAATAACTCCGTCAAATAGATAATCAGCAACCTCAACTGATACATTCTCGCCTACAGCCTGATCGGTTGAGTGATCCTCTTGCCCATCCGTTGTGGTTATTGAGGCAACTGAGGGATTAGCATCGGTCACCTCGACGGTATTTGCGGAAGCTCTTATAGTGGTGTCTTGAGCAAAGTCTGTGCCAAATAGGGTATTATACAACTCATCAATTTCATGGTGGCGGTTCTCTACTTCATTTTGAGCGGCAATGTCTGGTTGTACTGGTTTAGTGGCGTCCGCCTGAATGATTGGGACGGATAGGAATGATGGTGTTGTGGACTCCTGTTCACTATCGATGTCTAATAAGAAATCTAGATCGGTAAATTCTGAATAATTTAGGGTTGAGTTTACTGGGATTGGGGTATCCATATCCCAGCCAATCAATGCGTCTAGGGAATTTTCGGCTAAATTTTCTGTCTCCAGTTCTTGGGTGGATTGCTGATCGGGGATATTAGACGAAAGCTGAACCGGCAGTTGTGAGGACGGGGTTGAGGCGTTGGCAGATAGGGTTACGTTGAATTCAGGCTGAGAAACCGGATCAACTCCGACAAAGATACTACTGGGTTTTGGTGCTGATGATGTTGAACTGGGTCTTGACTCGGATAATTCCGCCGCCTCTGACCAGGGTAGAGAAGATTGCACCAAGGTTGAGGTTTCTCGTCCCAATAACTGAGCGAGGCGATTGACAAGGGCTGTAAATAACAGCTCTCCTTGATTGCTCAAGCGGTGCATTTTGTCAATCCCTTGAGACAAAGACTGCTGGTACCCCTGTAAATCACGATTGAGTGCTTCAAAGAGAGTCCGTTGGTTGGCGTCTATATTGATCAACATGCGATCGCTCTCGTTTTGGAGTTGTCGCAGTTGCTGCAAACGTTCTTGTGGCGACATCATCGCCGATGCTTGCTGTCCTAGTGATCCCGATGTTGATGAAGCGTTGAGCAGTTGGGCTTCTAAATTTAGTAGTATTTGAGCCAACTGTTGCGTCAGGCGTTCAGTTGACTGGTTAATTAAATCCTGAGCAAATGCTGGGAGTGCTTGCTCTTGTCCCCTCCCCATCGGTGTCAAAGTATTGAGCAATTGCTGTTTTTGGAGTTCAAGTTGCTGAATTTCTTGGGTCAAAGACTCTCGCTGTTGACGCAAGTCAGACAATTCAGAGAGCAAGGGTGCACTCACCTGTTGGCGTATACTCTCCATTTCTTGAGCCACCGCTTGCATAATCGGTCTAACGGCTGATTGCTGGGTTGGCGTCATTGCCATTTCTTCTTGCTGCATCGACAGCAAATAACTACGCACTCGTTCCAGGACTTGGCGATCGTGGGCTAAGTCGTTGGATTTAGACCAAGGGAAACGGGAGTCCAACTTGGCAAGGAGGCTATCAATATCAGCAATCAGCGATTGAATTGTCTTCTGTTTAGTCACGGTGAAACATCCCCCTGCTTCTCTTAACTATTATGTCTTGGTCGTGGACAATGACCCATTGAGGACAAGTCCATTCCCTGGAGGTATCAGGGGCAAAGGCATGGGATGAATCAAGATGAACCAGCAACACTTGAACTATGGTGGTCGAAAAATTTGGCGTGAGTGTCATTATCATAAACGTATTCTGGCTCACAGATGTCCCCTCAAGTCCTCATCAGTGGCATCTAAATTGTTAAATCTCCCTCAATATGAAGCATAATAGCTGTGTACCAATCTGCGGCTGATTAACTTTGAAGGCACTTCGAGGGAGTATAGCGCCGTCATCGATCAGGACGTAAGCAACCCCGGTCTCGCATACACGGAGCTTTAGCCAAATAAGTTAAAGCTGTGCTTACCAGCCTAAGTGCTAAGCGCACTACGTTATCGGCAAGTGTTAAAGACCTACCAGCGGATGCGATAGCCAGTTTGCTGCTC